>MHGP01000016.1:100-6386 GCA_001805615.1 Omnitrophica WOR_2 bacterium RIFCSPHIGHO2_02_FULL_48_11 | reverse complement strand
GCGTCATAAATAATCCGGCGTCCCGAAGATTTTGGCCGACGGCCTGAAGGCCTCGGTGGTCAACGCCGGCGACGGCTGCCACGCGCATCCCACGCAGGCCCTCTTGGATATGTTCACTATTAAAGAAAAATTGGGACGCATCGAAGGGTTAAAGGTAGGGATCATCGGCGACATTTTACACTCGCGGGTGGCGCGTTCTAATATTATAGGTTTAATAAAATTAGGGGCGGAGGTCACGGTCTGCGGTCCGGCGACGCTCATGCCGGTGGGTATCGAGAGAATGGGCGCCAAGGTGTGTTTTGACGTGCAGGAAGTGATCAAGCAAAGCGATGCCCTGATCATTCTGCGCATTCAACAGGAACGGCAGGAAGATAAATTTTTACCGTCCATCCGGGAATATGCTAAGAAATTCGGCATCAACCGCGAAAAATTAAGACACGCGAAAAAAAATATTTTGATCATGCATCCCGGGCCGACCAATCGCGGGGTGGAATTGTCCGCCGACGTTGCCGATGGAGAGCATTCGGTGATTTTGGATCAGGTCACCAACGGGGTGGCGATCCGTATGGCGGTGTTGTATTTATTGCTGGGAACTAAAAATATTGAAAATGGTTAAGTTGTACGGTAAGGGTTACGAAGCCCGTATCGGTTTTCGGTTACGTCTAACGTTGCCGATAGACGAAACGGGCCGCGTAACCGTGGCCGTAACCGAGAGGTAAATATGTCTTTATTGATTAAAAACGCGATCATTGTGAACGCGGATAAAATGGCTAAACAGCCGCAGGATATCTTTATCGAAAAAGGGGTGATCACGGCGATTGCTTCCAATATTTCCAAAGAGGCGGCCAAGACCATCGACGCCAAGGGCAAGCTCGTCATGCCGGGCCTGATCGATATTCATGTGCATTTGCGCGAACCGGGCCGGGAAGACAAAGAAACGATCGCTACCGGTTCCCGCTCTGCCGCAAAGGGCGGCTTCACGACGATGATGTGCATGCCGAATACCACTCCGGTCATTGATAATGCGCTGATCGTGGAAGGAATTATTGAAGAAGCGAAGCGTGTTGGGTTGGTCAATGTGATCCCGATCGGCGCGATCACGCGGGGTCAAAAGGACGGCGAGCTGGTGGATATGCTGGAGATGAAGAAAGCTGGATGCCTGGCACTTTCCGACGACGGAAAATCGGTCGTGAACAGCCGGCTGATGTTTCTTGCGATGCAATATGCCAAGATGGCGGATTTGCTTTTGATCGAGCATTGCCAGGACCCGCTTTTAACGAGCGGCGGAGTGATGAACGAGGGGTTTAATTCTTCGCTGTTGGGTTTGAAGGGCGATCCCGGTGTCGCGGAAACCGTGATCGTGGCGCGGGACATTGAACTCGCCCATTATTTGAAAACAAAGGTCCATCTGGCCCACATGAGTTTAAAACGTTCCATCGAATTGATCCGGTTCGCCAAGAGCCAGGGAATTCAGGTCACGGCTGAGGCGTGTCCGCATCATTTTACGCTTACCGACGACGAAGTGAAATCATACAACACCCATACAAAAGTGAATCCGCCGCTACGCAGCCAAGAGGACGTCGAGGCAGTGAAAGAGGCCATCAAGGACGGCACGATCGATTGCATCGTGACAGATCATGCCCCGCATACGGCAGAAGATAAGGAAGTCGAATTCGATCACGCGCCATTCGGGATGATCGGTTTGGAAACATCGGTCGGTTTGACGATCCGCGAATTAGTGAAACCCAAAATTCTTTCTTGGGCCGCCATGGTGGAGAAAATGTCAACCGCACCGGCGAGGATCGTCGGTTTGCAGAATAAAGGTGTGATCGCCGAAGGCAAGGATGCGGACATCACGATCATTGATCCGGATAAAGAATGGGTCTTCAAGAAAGAAGGGATCGTTTCGAAATCCAAGAATTCGCCTTTCATCGGCCAAAAAATGGTCGGCGCGGTCGAAACAACGATTTATGGCGGAAAAGTGGTTTATCAAGCGGAGTAATTTTGCCTTAGCTGCAAATGCGGCGCGTATGTTTTTTCTCTTGCCAGGCGTATTAATCAGAGATAGATTAGAGCGAAATTTGAGCGCCCGTCCCACAAAAGGCGTGGGACTGGCACATGCTTTTCTAGATGATAATTTGTAAATAAGAGGTAGCATGCGCCCGTAGCCTAACGGATAGGGCAACAGCCTCCGGAGCTGTTTGTGCAGGTTCAATTCCCGCCGGGCGCACTTCGACTCGACCATGTACCATTACGGTACATGGTCTCGCTCAGTGCAAGCTTGATTTAGAAAACATGGCCGAGGAGAAGTGCCCTGAGCGAACGACGAGCGTAGTGAGTCGAAGGGCAAATGATAATTATGTGGTACGTATACATCACAAAAACTAAAAACAGATCATTATATACAGGTATAACTGTAGATACTAAACGGCGTTTTCAAGAACATCAAAGCAAGGGTTACAATCCTTCTGATAAATTGCTTTACAAAGAACCTTTCCCGGATAAATATGCTGCCGCAAAACGTGAGAAACAAATCAAAGGTTGGACACGAAGGAAGAAATTGGCTCTTATTGACGGAAATTTGGATTTATTAAAGAAGTTATAGCTTAAGAGTCATTCAGGAAGAGCTTTTCTAAGAAAGCATCTTGTAAAAGGCTTACCTTGACGGTAAGTCGAACTGAACGATTTTTTATGATAAATCTGAGAATGAATACAAAAGAACTTAAGAAAAAATTACAAGACTTAAATTACGCCCGTACTGGTGCCTTGGGAGAATTTATTTTTAAACATATAGTGAAGGTTACTGCAGCCTTTTTTCTCTTCATCTTCCCATTAAATAGTTCCGCTGCCGTATCATTCTCGACGCAAGAAGAGTGTGAAGAAAAGACAGGGCAGCGCTGCAGTTTTGAGATGTGTGATTATATCCCGCCGGGGAAGACATTTGAAGAAGTTTGCGGAAAGGATTTTGAAGAGGGGTGGAACCCTTTGCCGTATGCCTTTCGTATTGATTCAGCCAGCTCTGCCAATTTTCGTGATATCACTCTTAAAATTTCAGCTCCCTTTTCGCAGGTAATGTTGACCATTCAGGGTAATGGCCGCATGCTGTATGAAGCCTTGGCCCGGGGGGAAGATGTTGTCAGGTCTGAGAAGCGTCTGCCGCAAGACGTGATGCAGGATCTGCTGGAGAAGATACGGGATGTTAAGCTGCTTGACATGCGAGACCGGCCTCAATCCGCGGATGATCCGCAAGACGGCTCCCAATATTCCATGGTCATCGGAGTTAAAGTTTTTCAACCCGGAATTGAACAAAAGACCATTTTTGAAGGCAACCGTTCCGTGAGTTGTTATCAAGACGGTTGCGAGCCGGGGTTTATGGAATTGAAGAATAAAATTTTGGAACTGTGGGGAGAACCGGTTCTTGAAATCGGGATTTAGTTGAAGATCTATATGTAGTGTTTATCCACAAGTTTTATACAAAATGTGGATAACTGGAAGCTAATCGAAAGGCCGTCCACCTTAGGCGGACGAGCCTCGCCATACAAAAACAATGAGAGGCGGGAGAAAAAATGGCTCAAAAGGTTATCATATCGGTTATTGGCGGGCATGAGGTAAATGATAAAGTGGAACAATTAGCCCATAAAACTGGCAAATTAATAGCTAAAGTAGGTGCAATACTTGTTTGTGGAGGTCTTTCTGGCGTTATGGAGGAGGCAGCAAAAGGCGCCCAAAAGGCCGGCGGCACCACTATCGGGCTTTTGCCGGGCCGGGATAAGCGGGAAGCCAACCCTTATATTGACATTGCCTTGCCAACTTCGATCGGTTACGCGCGTAATGCTATGGTCGCCTGTTCAGCCGACATCATTATTGCTTTGCCCGGCAGTCATGGGACGAATTCTGAGATCTGTTACGGCCTGGTTTATGGCCGGCCGGTGATTGATTTGGGCAACTGGAACATCAAAGGGATGATCAAGGTAAAGAATTTTAAGGATGCTGAAAAAAAGATCAAAGAATTGATCAAGGAAATTGAAGGGCAGCGCTAGTTTTCCTTGTAGGATGCAGAGGAAACTAGTGCAGTCCTCATTTCATCAGATGGTTTTAGATTTATTAACGGAAAATGAGGGCAGCGCTAGCAATAAAATTAAGAAAGGGTGCAAGGTCACAGGGTCACAAGATCACAAGTAATTGCAAGTTTTTACATGTGACGTGTGGCATGTGACATTGTGACATGCAAATATGCCGGAACTTCCCGAAGTTGAAACGATCCGCCGCGACCTTGCCGAACAGGTCATTGGCCTCACGATCAGCGCTATTCAGGTCCTGGATGATCGCGTGATTCGCAACTGTTCCGCCCGGCAATTTTGTCGTCAATGTCTTGGCAAAACTATCACCACAGTTACGCGCCGGGGAAAAGCGATCGTTATCCAGTTTTCCCCCCCAGGATATGCGATTATTCAACCGATGATGACCGGCCACCTGGTGTATGACCCGGTCGGCGAAAAGGTCACGGATCGCGATACAAAAATTGTCTTCACGCTTTCCAATCAATCCCGTTTAAACTATAATGATCAAAGATTATTCGGGCGTATTCAATACGTCGACGATCTTAAGAAGATCGAATTTTTTCGCCATATCGGCCCGGAGCCGTTGGAAAAAGAATTCACGGTTGATTGGCTCAAGCTCAATTTAGAAAAACGTAGCGGACCGATCAAATCGCTCTTGATGAACCAGCATTTCATCGCCGGCATCGGCAATATTTATGCCTCCGAGATCCTTTTCCGATCACGGATCAGTCCGCGGCGCTCAGCCCGACGGTTAAAAAGGGAAGAGATCGCCCTGCTGCACCGGGCCACGGTTGATATCTTGAAGGAAGCGGTGAGTCTGCGCGGTACGTCGATGCGCAATTATCGCGATCTTTCCAGCACCAAGGGGAATTTTATGAATCGGATCAAAGTGTACGGCCGCGAACAGGAAAAATGTCTGCAGTGCAAAACACCGATCACGAAGATCGTGCAGGCCGGCCGCAGCACATTTTATTGCAAGAGATGTCAGAGGTAGCTTTCAGCTATCAGCTTGCAGCCATCAGTTATGCTTTTGCTGATAGCCGACAGCTGATGCCTGATAGCTTAATAATATGAAAACCAGAATCAAAATCGACAGTGCCTTGTTGTCCTTTGCCATTATCCTCACCGGATTGTTGTATCAGTTCCCGCAGGTGTATTCTTCCAGCCGCGCGTTAGACAATATTTGGGATTTTACCGGAATGATCTTTATCCTCAAAGGGACCATGATCCGGATGGTGGCCCGCGGCCACAAAAAATCTAATTCGAAAGACGGCAAGGAACTGGTTATGTCCGGCATTTACCGATTGACCCGCAATCCGATGTACTTGGGAAGTTTTTATATGGGGACCGGTTTTGTTCTCATCGTCTGGCCGTGGTGGAGCGTGTTTTTCTTCGCGGCGTTATTTTATATGCGCTTCCGCCGGCAAGTCCTTATTGAAGAAGCCTTTTTGAAGCAGGAATTCGGCCGGCAGTACGAGGAATATTGCAGCAAAGTGGCGCGGGTGTTTCCGCACCTTCGGCAATTGGGCCAGATCAAGCTGGGGGAAATTGTCAATTTTGAAGAGGCGTTCAGCACCAAGGAAAAGTACGGTTTGCTCGGCTGGCCGGTCCTGGCGATATTTCTGGAAACTCTTCAGGAAAATGTCGTTTTTCATTCCACGAGCATCGAGTGGACGGTGACGATCTTTGCCGTCGCCGCGTTATTGTATGCGGGCATCCTTTTTATCCGGGTCGAAAGATCTAAGGCATGAAAAAAATTCAAAATATTTATCCGGTGGTGTCAAACACAAAACTCTGCCCGCGCTTTTATCGTCTCTCGCTGAAAGCCCCGGCCTTGGCCAAAGCTATCCGGCCGGGACAATTCATTCATATCAAGGTCAACGACGGACTGGAACCGTTCTTCCGCCGGCCCTTCAGTGTGTACCGCGCCAAAAAAGATGTTGAGATCTTTTATGAACCCGTCGGTTTGGGCACGAAGATCTTGGCCGCCAAGAAAAAGGGCGATGCGCTGGATGTCTTGGGCCCTCTGGGAAATCCGTTCTCGCTGCCGCCGGCCGGGACGAAACAGGTGGTGATGATCGCCGGCGGGATCGGCGTGGCGCCGTTCTTGATCTTGACCGATATATTAAAGAAGACAAAATATGATTTGGTTTTGCTGTACGGCGGACGGACCAAAGGCCATGTCTATCCGATGAAGGAATTTAAACAGAACGGCTGCCGCGTTT
>MHGP01000016.1:0-88 GCA_001805615.1 Omnitrophica WOR_2 bacterium RIFCSPHIGHO2_02_FULL_48_11 | reverse complement strand
ATGACGGGAGCGTGGGCGTGAAGGGCCGCGTGTCGGAATTATTCTCTAAAATCGCGATCGATCCCAAGACAACGTTCCTTTATACCTG
>MHGP01000015.1 GCA_001805615.1 Omnitrophica WOR_2 bacterium RIFCSPHIGHO2_02_FULL_48_11 | reverse complement strand
TTGACTAAAATTATTTTTTTATCACCGGCCATAAGCCCCAGCATTTGCCGCGCCAAACTGGGGATGATCGTCCCTTCCCCTTGAACATATTGAACCGGCTCCTTGCCTTCCGTCGAATCGACGAACTGTTCGTTAATATATAGTTTGTAATGAAACTTGACCGTCCTTCCGTTGGAAATAGCCAGGCCTTCCGCGGCTTGACCATACGGCACCGGTGCCAGCAATAAAAGGAATATAAAAAATCGGCAGAGTTTATTTAACATTCTTCCATCCAAGGTTTCCATTGATTTATTATTTATTAAATAATTCCCGGATCTTCGGCCGGGAAAAATAATAAATCATGCCGGCACAAACAAGCATCGAAACGAGACAGTAAACAAGCGGCACACCCACCAGCATAAAAACAAATAAAGCAAAAATATTGAACGACAATAAAATGATCAAGCCGGTCCTCGCCCACGGTTTTAATTTAAAAAAATTATAAAATATCACCAAGCCGATAACCCCGGAGAGCAGGTCCGGGAGCGCCGGCGTCATGATGCCCCGCACCACCCCCGCCACAGAGACGAGCAATCCCCAGGCGATAATAACGAGTGCCGGAACCGGCCATTTCTTTTGATCCATTTTCCTTGTCCTTCCAGATTAAAAAATTCAAAACCTAGCGCCATCCCCAAATAGTCAAAACCAGCACAATGCGATAGACCCCGAACGGGATAAAATTATTCCTTTGGATAAAGTGAATAAGAAACTTCACGCTCGCCATCGCCACGATAAAAGACGTAATAAACCCGGCTGCCAGAAATCCGATCTGGTCAACAGAAAAGACGTGCGCATTTTTGACCAGATCCATTCCCGTCGCGGCAAGCATGGTGGGGATGGCCAATAAAAACGAAAACTCGACGATGGTTCGGCGTTTCAAGCCGAGGATCAATCCTCCCACGATCGTGGCGGCGGAGCGCGAAACCCCCGGGATCATGGCGATAGACTGGAACAAACCGATCAGCAAGACTTTCCCATAAGGCAATTGCCCGAGCTCATCCGCCGCATCATCTTTTTCCTTGTGCAATAATTCAAAAACGATCAGGAATACCCCTCCCAACAGCAGCGACCAAATGACGATCTGATCGTTGCCAAGAAACTTTTTAATCAGCCGGTAAAATATAAGGCCGAGGACTCCCGTGGGGACAAACGCCAAAAGGACCCGCTTTAAAATCTCTTTATTGAAAAGCAATGACTTCCAATACAAAACCACCACCGACAAGATCGCCCCTAACTGAATGATGATCTCAAAACTTTTTAGAAAATCCGTAGCCTTCATCCCCAACAATTTGGATGTCAGAATCAAATGCCCCGTCGAGGAAACCGGGAGAAATTCCGTAGCCCCTTCCACGATCCCCAAAATAATCGCTGCCCATAGATCCATAAAACTCCCTCAGTTGACCGGTCATTTCCCCAGACGCAATTGCTCATGGACCAGAGACACGGATTCCTGCTCGTCGTTGATCCAACCCAATAACCGCTGGATACCGGTTTCCGGATCTACCTGCGGCTGCCAATCCAAACATGCCGCGATCTTTCTTATATCGGAAATATAAACCTTTTGATCCCGGGGCCGCCACTGGGCATAATTGACCGCCACGGACTTGCCGGTCTTTCGTTCCAGCATTCTGACCAATTCATTGGGGCTTAACGTGTAAGCCGGCCCCCCGCCGATATTAAAGGCCTGGCCCTGCAGGCGGTCGATATGCACGATAGATTTTTCATAAAGCGCCAAGAGATCATCGATGTATAAAACATCGCGGACCTGATTCCCGTCACCAAAGATCGTGATCGGTTTATGAAACGCGGCACAAATCCCGAACCAGGCCACCCAGCCTTGGTCTTCGAGGCCATATTGATTCGGCCCATAAATACAGGACTGCCGGAAGACAACCGTGGGCACACCAAAGATACGATGATAATCCAGACAATATTGATCTGCGGCTCCTTTGGAGCAGCCATACGGTGTTTCAAAGGAAAGCGGCGTCTTTTCACTGTAACCGAAAGCGTCTGCCATTTGATAACGGCCGTCGCGCAGCTCCACATTCGCGTTATCGCACCCATAAACTTTATTGGTCGAGGCGTACAAAAGGATGGGTTGCGGGGCGCATTGGCGGGCCAGCTCAAGCAGATTAAAAGACCCTAACGCATTGGCATAAAAATCCCGCACCGGATCGACAATCGAAGTCGTGACCGCCACCTGCGCCGCCATGTGGATGACGATATTCGGATGAAATTGCTCAAAAATTTTTTTAAGGACCGGGAAGGAACTGATATCCGCCTGCACAAAATCGATCTTGCGCTCCGCCAAACGTTTGATATTGTTCTCAACACCCGTGCGGCTGGCATCATCAACGACCAGGACCCGGTTGCCAGGAGCAAAATAAGACGCGACATTGAAACCGATGAACCCCAGTCCGCCAGTCACGAGGACCCGTTTATTTTTTATCTGTTTTGACGAGGGCATGAGCAGGGTTACCATTTCTTAAAGACAAAAATCACGGCGATCACAATAAATAAAAAACCCGCCAGATAATTCCATTTCAATTCTTCTTTCAAATACAATACGGAAAAAGCAGAAAAAACGACCAGCGTGATCACTTCCTGGATCGTCTTCAATTGCGCCGCCGAAAATTGAGCATGCCCGATACGATTCGCCGGCACCTGAAAACAGTATTCGGCGAAGGCTATCAGCCAACTGATCAGAATGACCTTAAACAACGGTGAATTTTTATACTTTAAATGACCGTACCAGGCGATCGTCATGAAAATATTTGATATCGTAAGAAAAATGATCGTCGTCATACCCGGCGGACACCCTCCGGAGCTGTTTTGATGTGAATATCGCTCTGCGGGAACGGAATAACGATATGCTCCCGGTTGAAGGCCTCCAGGATTTTTTTATTCAGATCAAAAAGCACGTCCCAGTACTCCAACTGCCGGCACCACAACCGCGCGTACAGATTAACGCTGGAGTCAGCAAATTCAAAGATCCCGATCTTCGGCTTAATTTTCTGAGAAATCCGGGAGTCCGCATCCAAAATATTTTTAATAATGTTGACCGCCTTCGCTGTATCGGAATCATAACTCACCCCGACTTTGATATCCACCCGTTTCGCTTCCGAATCGTTATGGATGACCTCACCCACGATATGTTTATTGGGAATGACAATATGTGTCCCGTCGACTGTTCTCAGGAGCGTGCGCCCCAGGCTCATATCCTCGACCTCCCCCACGCATCCGACCACCTCAATAATATCGCCGACCTTGAACGGTTTGGTAAAGATCAAGATCGCGCCGGCGGCAAAGTTGGAAAGCGGCCCCTGCAGGGCAAAGCTCGTCCCAAAACCGATTACGCTTAAACCGGCGATAAAGGGCGCAATTTCGATCCCGAATTTTCCTAACGCGATCAAGACCGCAAAACCCACGACCGCAAACTTGACCCCCGTGACAATAAATTTACTGACCGTGACGTCGACCTGGTGCTTCTGCAGCTGTTTATAAACGACCCCCGCCAGAAATTTTCCCAAGATCCAGCCGCAAACTAAAACAATGACCCCACCGAGAACACGGAAACTGTAATTGACGCAAAATTCGATCAGTAAATCAAATATTTTCCGGGCGATACCTACTCCTGTCGCCGCGGCGGCTTCTTCCTGGGCATGCGCTAATCCCGTCCAAAGAAGCGCCCCCCCCGGCCCATAAAAATTCAGACATAACCTTTCGCATAGCATTTCCTCCCGCTAAGAACTTCATTTTGCCACACTCACGATCGCTTCAAATAATTTTTTGCGGCGCAGTTTGCGCAGCATCACACAGATGTGATCGCTTTCAATGATCTCCCCGCCTTTAGGCTGCCGCCCCAATCTTTTGCCGAACCACTCCGCCAGGGTCGGGATGCGCGCCTGCGCGGGATCCTTAAACCAATCAATCTGTAATGTTGCGGCAACCGTGTTCATCTGGACACCGCCGCCCATGATCCAAGTGGCGCCGTACGGATGAATATGCGTTGGCAGACGGTCAAACTCGTCCTCGATCTCTCCCACCAATTCCTCGATGATATCTTCCAGGGTGATCATGCCCAAGACCTTTTTATCCTCCGCCGTCACCAGGGCAATGTGCACCCTTTCTTGGATCATCTGCTCTAAAACCTTGGAAAGTTTTGTATCGGAAAAAAAAGATTGAATGGGCATGACGATCCCCTTTAAGCTTGGATCCGTGGGATTATTTTTTAAAACATTCACGATGTCCTTAAAATTGACATACCCGATGATCGTCTGCGGATTCCCTTCCTTCTGGCAAATCGGGAAGCGGGTGTGCATATCCAGATGCGCCCGGATCAGGGCATCGGAGAGGCTTAAGTTCACCGGGATCATCGAGATATCAGCCGCCGGTAAAATGATATCGGAAACCGGCCGGCTCGAAAGCTGTGCCGCGGAAAGAACGATCTTTTCCTGTCCGGCTTCAATGAGGCGGGAAGCCCGGGCCAAAGTGACGGCCGCCTTCAATTCATGCAACCCTAATTTATCGTAAGACTCTCCCTCCGGCTTCCATTTTTTCGAACCATAGCCAACGATCTTTTTGACGAACCATTCAAAAACAACAACGATCGGATAGCCGAATTGCGAAAATACTTTCATGGCCGGAGAGAACACCAGACACACCCATTCTTTATTGTTCAAGGCAAAGATCTTGGGAACGAGTTCCGCCAAAATGATCGTCAACCCGCTCAATGGAATGATCAGACAGGTTAGGGACAAAATTTCCGCCACTGTTTCTGAAAAACCAAATTTGCTTTGCAAAACCGGCTCCAGCGACTCCGTAACAGCCGCCCCTCCCGTGGCCGCGGCAATGGCCCCGACAAAGGTAATGCCGATTTGGACAACGGCCAGGCTCGATTCCATACGGTCTTTCATGTAGGAGGCTTCTTCCGCCCCTTTTTTCTTCTGCTGTGTCAGGGTCAGAAGTCGGGCCCGCGAAATAGAAGCCAGCGCCATTTCATAAGCGGCAAAAATCGCGTTAAAAATAAGCATGAAAAAAATTATCAATAATTCAAAAAGAAAAGTCATTTTAAGAACTCTCCGGCAGTTTTATCGCCTCTTTCATTCAATAATGGCAACGGATTCAATCTCAACGAGAACATCTTTGGGAAGCCTGGCCACTTCTATGGTAGAGCGGGCCGGGGCATTCTCTGCTTTAAAAAATTCGCTATAGACAGCATTCATAGCGGTAAAATCACTCATATTCTTTAAAAAAACCGTATTCTTGAGCACTTTGTCAAAAGAAGATCCCGCCCCTTCGAGGACAGCTTTCAAATTGCTCAAAACCATTCTTGTCTGTTCCGTGATCCCGCCGGGACAGACCTCATTCGTCTTAGGGTCGATGGCGATCTGGCCCGACGTGTAAACAAGATTGTTGGCGGCAACCGCCTGATTATACGGACCGATCGGTACCGGTGCTTTAGGTGCTTTGATGATTTTTCTAGGCATGAGTTCCTTTCCCTTTTTGTAATATGACGACGGCCAACCCTAAGATCCCGAACAATAAAATAATTTTGAGCGGGTACACTTTGCGCGATTGCGCAAAAACGGTCTGTTCCAGATTCCCCCCATCGAACTGCCACAACAAAATATCGTCCTTGCGTTCCGTAGCATTGGTTTTTAAAATTTCCCCGGGCATTTTGACTTGAATCTTAAAAGTATATTTTTGAAACATCCCTATGCCGTGGATGCCGAATATCGACTCCTTGAGCGGCTCCATTTCGCTGCTGAGGACCGTTTCGGTCGCCTGAAACGCTTTCGTGGCCAGTTCGCGATTCGCCGGATTGTCAAACTCCGGAATATTCGAAATGATCAATTGATACGTGGCTTCATCGGTAAAATCATTTCCCAACTGACCGATGACCGATTCCATCTCTAGACTGGCAAGTCTCTTCTCCTTGATCAACTGAGCCATCCGGTCAAATGACGGCTGATATTTGGCTTTTAAAAGCACGACGATACGGTCCAAGAGGGCCGTGTCGGGAATATTCTGATTCAACTGCAGACGATATTGGTTTAAGGCACGGTCTAAGACCTGATTTATCATCTCGGAAAGATGATCACGGTCGATTACATCCTTAAATTGCTCCTCGTAAGTGAACCATTTGACGAGCCAAAGATCTTTGACCTTGACCTGAATCTGATTGGCTGCGGCCTTATCGCGGGCTTCCGTATAACGCTTGAAATCACTGGCCGGAAAATTGGCAGGTGGAATGACGCGCTTCACTGAATACGTCGGCACGGTTTTCTCGGAAGGCTGGCCGGTTGACGGGTCCACAACCGTCAGCCTGGATTCTACCCATCCCCCGCCCGCAGGAAGTTCGTAACGTGCCAGGACTTCTTCTTTGTCCGCATCATCCTGCGCCCGGAGCATGGTTAAACGCTCCAGCGAACCGTCATCGCGCACCACGGATTCCGCCGTAAAATCAATGCGGCAGCCGGCTAAAACCGGCAGCACGCACAACACCCCAAGATAAAACAACTTATTTCGCTTAACCATAACTTTTGCTCAATCTTTCCAAAAGGATGTTGATCTTGTCGACCAACGGGGCAAATTTATCGCCCTCCCGAAGTTTGATCGGCGCGTTCCTTCTTCCTTTGATACTCTCGTCCAATTCCCGGACCACCCGGTCAAACGGCCCGACGATCTTATGCGTGATCTTGTGCGCCACGACAAGAATGCCCAAGATCACCAACGGCAGCCCGATACAGAGAATCAAGGCCACCCGGTACGCCGCCGGAATGATGTTGGCAAAGATCGCTTCCGGGATACCGATCTGATCGGCGGTGATGCTGAAGATCAAATAAAAAAGCGAAACCGTGGTGAAGAGCGTCGGGATGAAGCAGGCAAAAAAAACGGTCAAAAAGATTTCGCTGTGCAGCTTATTGGCAAAAATTTGTTTTCCGCGATTGTATTGGATGTTCATTTTTTATACCCCACTTTTATGTCTTTGTATTCGGCTTCCGCCGTTGATATAGTGTTATCCGCGTCGGTCATGAGAGCAATCGCCCCGACGCTGAGCGATGACCCTTTCCCAAAAGCCATTTTATAATCCTCCGCGATGTTGCGCTCTTCCGCCACCCAGTCACTGGTCCCGTTCTTGCCCGACTGCACAACAATGAGTTTGATATTTGCCGAATAAGGGCTGGTCACGATCGTCCCCTCGGCCAGCGTCTCATCCCAGATATATTCCAGGCTGCGGATATTCATGAAATTCCAGCTGGGGAATATCACATAAACCCGCGCGGCATAATCATCTTTTTCCAGCCAGCCGCTGGAGGAAGCAGTCGCCGGCTCGGCTTTATTTTTCCCCGGGAACTGGTTGATCTTCCACTGCCAGCTGATCATCGGAAGTTGCTGCGCGTTGAATTTTATCTTATAGATGAGTCCGGAGCAGGCGCCCTTGCTCTGGGCTTTCAAATAGCCGGTGGGATCATCGGGCTTGACCGTATATAAGACCTTTCCTTTAAATATTTTTTCTTGCCACTCTGTCAGGGCGTTCTTTTCGTTAAAAGGAAACCATTTGGGCAGGTCATAGGCATAGGCGCAATAAATGGCAAAAATAAAAATTGCGGAAAGGAGAATATATAAAATTTTAGCCTGATTCAGGGGTCGCATAAGAAAGTTCCTACGAAGTTACAGCCATTCTAATGTCTATTAAAAGACCCGTCAAGGGTTTATCGGGGTTTCCGGAACGGCCCGGCCTACAGCGGCGACTTTTTTTTATAGCCGCAGCACTCATCACCCGGCCATGATTGATGAAGGATATCGCGGATAGGAACGCAGCGAAAAACTCTTCCGCTCAAGGTTTTATGAAGACCGAAACGGTTTTCATAAATACGGCAGGCATATTTTCCCTCTGGCGACACGGCGAGATGCTCACAGGGATCCCCTTCGGCAATGCCGCAACAGGCTCCGCAGCGGGTGCAACGGGCCTCCCAGGCGCGCGCTTGAGCGGCTTGATACTCGGCATAACGTTCTGTGTCCGGTGACCTCGGGGAAATCATGAGAGCAAGGATCAGGTGGTTTTATAGAGGTTGAACAATTCCTGGGCATAAAAGCGGACAAATTTCTTTTCGTCCTCGCCGACCGGTCCGAGCAGCTGGATACCGATGGACAGATCACTGTGCGGAGAAAAATCCATGGGTTTGTTCCACACCACTTTGGCGCGCAGAGTGATCTTTTCTCCTTGCGGCAATTTAAGTTGAATGGCCAGTTCCTGGCCGACGTTGAGCTTTTCCCGCGTTTTAAGACACATCCCCACCGCGCTGATATCCAGGGTCGTCCCGATCGAAATGTACTTTTGTGCGTTGGTCACCTTAAAAGAAGCCGGCAATTCTATTTTTAAACGGTGGGCCCGGCGTTTATCAGCGTCCGACATTGTTCAAATCCCCCTTTTTATTAAAAAACAAAAAACGCATGGCTCAAATTTTCTCGCGCGATACTTTTCCGGAAGGCCCGATCTCCGCGATCTGACGGATCATCACTTTAAAGATAACAAACTTCCGCGACGTTCCTATTTCAAAATGTTCGTGACCTTTTTTACGGCGCACCCCGTCGATAACACGTTCCGCGGATAATTTAACTTCCTTTTCGCTGAGTTCTTCCGCGATCTTATCATAGACCGCCCCTTTCTCAATGATTTCCACCCCGCCGTTGACCTGGTAAGATTTCAGCGTGCCGGGATCGGAAATGGATAAAGAGGCCTGGGGATTGATTTTCAAATTTTCCCACGTCTTGCCGATGGCATAGTCAATGAGATAAATGGCCTTGTTATAGATTTTCAAAAAAAACTTGGGCGCAGCATTGGGTTCGCCTTCAAAGTTACAGGTAGCGACACTGATAAATTCCCGCTTGGTTAAAACCTGATTGAGGTCATTTAAAAGCACAGCAAACCTTCCTAAGCATCACGATGCACTGTTTCCAAAGAAAAAGCCGGCAGACAGACGGCAATGTACTCCGCTCCCCCAGGATGCGGCGTGTTGTATTGCACCCATTCTCCCGCCTCCATCATGATCGCCTCACCGGCACGGATATCAATATTCCCCTGGCGGGTGGCCGCGCGCAGGACCCCTTTGAGAACGATCGTATACTCTGAAAATTCCGGCGTCTGCCCCGGTTCCACCCAACCCTCCGGGCTTTTCATGCGCGCGATACTGACGTCGGAATGCTTGGAATTCACCCGTCCGATAAATTCCTGAATGATCTTGGGCTTATTGCCGGCGGCTTTGATCTGGGTAGGCTGTGCGATAAACTTTGGCATAATTATTTTCCCCGGGGTGTCTTTAACCACAAGCTGTAAAGCAACGCCATGACAAGGGGAATGGACAGCAAGAATCTGAATCCCATAAATTTTGCGCCCTTCGAGAAATCCGGCAGGACCGAAAAAACCACCGCGTAAAAAATAATCAATAGAATAATAACAATGACTGCCGGTAAAATTTCCACGATTTTTTTCATACGCCTGTAGTATGGAATATTAAGGCGAGATCAACGCTGTATATGATACAACTGTCCGGTAAGACAAGAACCCGCGCGCAAAATCTAGGCGGTTCTTTTATTTTGATCGTGAAATTTCAATCTGGCCAAGCGCATTTTCCGACGGGCCGCGGCACTATGACGCTTGCCGTACATCGGGTTGCCTTTCCCGCGGTTGTTGCTGGACAACTTGCGCAGGGTGTCTTTGGAATGACGCTGCCCATACATGGAATTTTTGGTCCCCCGTTGAGCAAGACTGATCTTACGTTTTGTCGCTTCTGAAAGTTTTCGAGCTGTCGCCATGGTTTCCCCCTTTTGATTAAAATATTTCACGAACGCTTATATTTTTATACCTTGATTCTCTGCTTATGTCAACCCTCCTGACATAGTTTTTCAACCGGTGCGTTTTAAGTTCTTAATTGGGACGCACATATTTTCGCCGGTGCCTTCGCGAAACATGATTGTCGTGATTCATTCCTTTTTCGCTCATATTGACATAACCGCTGTAATCGGCCCGTTCAAAATCGATATAGGCTTTTTCCGGCTCAAGGTTCACCAAACGCACCAAAACTTTTTCACCGATCTCCAGGCCTTTTCCGCCACGCACCACCCGCCCTTCCGCC
>MHGP01000014.1:62090-64432 GCA_001805615.1 Omnitrophica WOR_2 bacterium RIFCSPHIGHO2_02_FULL_48_11 | reverse complement strand
CTTTGAACCATTTCAACGTATCCAATCCTGCCGGATGGACCACGTGACTACCGCCGGCCAAATTCGCCAGGGCCGTGATGCCCAACCCTGTTTCAAAACTCGAACTGATGACCGTGGCTAAGCCGAATTGCTTGGCCTGTTTCATCCAACTCCAGGTTCTTTCGATCCCGCCCAACACCAGCGGCTTTAACACAAGCACATCCACGCTGGAGAAGGATTTGACTTCCTTAAATTCTACTTCCTGCAAAGACTCATCCAGCGCGATCGGGATCGTGGTCTTCATAAAGAATTCGTCGAATTGCGTTTTGTCGGCAAAAGGTTCCTCGATATACTCGACGGCAGCGCAGCCGATCTCGTTGCCGAAAGTGACGGCTTTATTAACATTCCACTGCTGGTTGGCATCGAGCCGCAGCAAGGCTTTATTCTCGATGATCGCATTGATTTTCTGAACGGTTTGAATATCTTCTTCAATGGAATGTTGACCGACTTTAAGTTTGAGGGTACGAAACCCTTGCTCTACCAATTTTTCAACTTCCTGGGGAATGTCTTTCGGGAGGCTGCTCACTAAAGCGCACACCGGCACGCGATCATGCTTGAATTGAGAAATCAACTGCTGCAAATTCAAATGTTTGGTATTGGCAATGAGATTTAAGACCGCCATTTCCAAGCCATAGCGGACTGACGGAGCAAGTTTGTAAGGGCCCAGCCATTGCTCAAACTTTCCGTTAAGCTGTTCAAAATGGTTGGAAATTTCCTGATCAATTAAAAATTTTTGCAGTTTTAAGATCTGCTGCTTGGCACTGCTGAGGCTCTCGCGGCTTAACCCGGGCAAGGGAGAAATTTCTCCGCAGCCGGTCGCGCCCTCGGCATTTTTTAATTCAATGATCAATCCTTCACGGCGAGAGATCACCTGGCCGTGAATTTTTAATTCTTTCTGCAAGGGCAGCTGAAAATAGAATACCTCAAACGCTGTGATTCTCACAAAATCCACCCTAGCGAAAAAATAATGCTGTAGATTAACAAAAGTTTGCCGGTGTCGGATAGCGCATGATTAAGGTTTGGCCCGTCACTCGCGGTTAAAACAATTTTTATGAGCGGGATCGCCAGCACACTGACTGAAGCTGCGATAAGAGTGTAGATATGATCTTGCGTGTAAATATAAATAAAGACCGGCACCAAAGCCCCAGCGAGAATAAGCAACAAATACTCGGACAAAGCAAAAGATCTGCCAAAACGGACGGCCAGTGTCTTTTTTCCCGATTGGCGGTCGGTTTCCATGTCCCGCAGATTATTGACTGCTAAAATCGCTGCGGAAAAGAATCCCGGGGCTAAGCCGGCGAAAATGATGGCCCAGTTCATTTCTAACGATTGGGCATAATATGTTCCGGCAACGGCAACGACGCCAAAGAAAATGATCACAAAAATTTCTCCTAGGCCTAAATATCCCAACGGCCAGGGTCCGGCCGTGTACAAAATACCGGAAAGGATCGCCGCAACACCGATAACCGCCATCGGCCAACCCGCGCGCCCGATCATCCAGACACAGACAGCTGCCGCCAGGGCAAAAACAAGGATCATGGCCACGATCATCCCTTTGGGGGTTACTAATCCCGCTTGAGTGACCCGGAGCGGGCCGGTACGGCCGGCGGTATCCGCGCCTTTTTTAAAATCAAAATAATCATAGGCCAGGTTTGTGCCGATCTGTATCAAGATGGCACCGCAGAGGGCTACCAGCGCCGTCGGGAAATGATGGACCCCGTCCCCCAGCGCCATGGCCGTGCCGATCATAACCGGAGCCACGGCAGCGGGCAATGTTTTGGGCCGGATGGCCATAAGCCAGATGTTAATAGAAAAATTGCTCATAGCTTAAAAGTTAAAAATCAAAATTCAAATTTAGAGTGTCGCTACGCGACTCCTCAATTTTGCCTTTTTATTTTTGAATTCTACGTTTATCTTCACGGTCTTTTAGGAAATTTTGAAAAATCCGGTTTACGTTTTTGCAAAAATGCATTACGGCCTTCCTGCCCTTCTTCGGTCATATAAAAAAGCATCGTGGCATTACCGGCTAATTCCTGCAAGCCGGCCTGGCCGTCGCAATCCGCATTGAGTGCGGATTTCAGGCAACGGATCGCCATAGGAGAATTTGCCAAAATTTCCCGGCACCATTGCACGGTTTCTTCTTCCAATTTTTCGTAAGAAACCACGGTATTGACCAACCCCATCTCGCGGGCTTCTTGGGCGTTATATTGGCGGCACAAAAACCAAATCTCCCTGGCTTTTTTCTGTCCGACGATACGGGCCATGTAGCTTGCGCCATAGCCTCCGTCAAAAGAACCGACCTT
>MHGP01000014.1:36375-62078 GCA_001805615.1 Omnitrophica WOR_2 bacterium RIFCSPHIGHO2_02_FULL_48_11 | reverse complement strand
CGCGTTGTCCGCAGCAATGGTCAAATCCGCCAAAAGATGCAGAATATGCCCGCCGCCGATCGCGTAGCCGGCGACCATCGCAATGATCGGTTTCGGACAAGTGCGCATCTGCCGTTGAAAATCCAACACATTGAGGCGATGGATCCCCTGAGCATCCACATACCCTGCCTCCCCACGGATTCGTTGGTCTCCGCCGGAACAAAAAGCCTCTTTCCCTTCCCCGGTTAAAATGATCACTCCGATCTTTTCATCATCCCGGGCCTCGTTTAAGGCCTGCGACATTTCCATGACCGTCAAAGGCCGAAAGGCATTTCTCACTTGCGGGCGGTTGATCGTGATCTTAGCGATCCCCTCGGCTTTGTGATATTTGATGTCGGTAAACTGTCCGCAGGGCGTCCAATGGACCAAGGGTTTAACTTTTTTAACTTTCATAGATTTTTCCAAAGTTTTTGTCATAGCTGTTTCCTCATAAAATGTTTATTAATTTTTAACGTCAGGTTTTGCTGTAAATCTTTATGGCTTTTATAATTTGCGGCGCGATCCGTACGGATTTCAATAATGGTGGAGCTATTTGCGGAAAGTGCTGCCTTATAATCTTTCACAAATTCCTCCGGCGATCGGGGATGCTGATACTTGAGATTGAACAATTGGGCCGCCTGAGAAAATGTCAGGCCATGCGGAGTTCCGAAATACTGCTCGAAAATATTTTTAAATTGTGCGATCGGCAGAAAAGAAAAAATTCCGCTGCCGTTATTGTTGATCACCACAACGGTAACAGGCTGAGGACAATTTTGCAGCATGGCTAAGGAGTTCAAATCATGCAAAAATGCCAGATCGCCTAAAACCAGCGTTACGGGTTTGTTCAAGCCCACGGAAAACCCGGCCGCGCTGGCGATGATCCCATCAATTCCGCTGGCCCCGCGGTTAGCCCCGACCACCACCGGATTTTTTCCCGGGGAAGCATACATGTCCATGTCACGGATCGGCATGCTGCTGGCCAAAAAAAGCCCGTGGCCGGCCGGAACTAATTCCGAAATACTTCGGGCGACGTTGATCTCGGTCAACTTCTTAGATTTGGATAAAAATTTTCTGATATCTTGTCCCACGATCTCCGAGGCTTTTTGCAATATTTTAATAAGACGGTTCTCTTGGGCCGGCAGAATGGACTGCTGGAGTCCTTCACAAAAATTTTGCACCGAACTCTCCACCCTTAACGTCACGTTATGCAGCGGGTCACTGCGCAAAGGATGATTGAGGACCATAATATAATGCTGCGGTCTGGATTTTTCAATGAATTGATACCAACGCTTGCTGGTGATGCGGCCGCCCAAATGCAACACGCCGTCAATCGACATCGCCTTAACACCTTTATCCGAAAGTAAAATTTGATCGAAATAGGAAATGATTTGGGAATGTCTCTTGCCCAAGCGCAGTCCCGATGTGATGTCCGGAAAGACCGGCCAGTTGAGTTTTTGGGCAAGTTTTAAGACCGCTTCGGCTTCTGCTTCATTCGCTAACTTTCCGACGACCATAACCCCTTTTTGGATGCGGGAAAGCGTATCGGCCACAAAAATGTTGGTTTCAAAAGGCACATTGTGTTTGGATTTTTTATAAAGCGTGAACGGCCGATCCCCTTTTTGCCAATGCGCCAAGCCGGAGAGATAATTGGAAAATTTTTCTTTTGTTGCCAGCGGCGCCAACGGTTCGCGGTACATGCAATTGAGGTGCACGGGACCGCTGACCGAAGATTGGGCCCGGTAAACCGCCTGGTCGACAGTGGTAAGGACAAATTCCGGTTTTATTTTCAAGGTCGGACAAGGCACATCCGCAAACCAGCGCACGTAATCCCCGAAAATATTGACTTGATCGATCGTCTGGTCGGCTCCGCTTAAACGCAATTCCGGCGGACGATCCGCCGTCAACACGATCAAGGGTAATTTCTTCTTTGACGTCTCGATAATAGCCGGGAAAAAATTCGCGACCGCGGTTCCGGACGTGCAGATCAAAGCACACGGCTTGCGGGTCGCCGCAACATACCCCAAGGCGTGGAAGGCTACCCCGCGTTCATCAAAGTGAATAAAACTTTTCGCTTTTTTTTGTGCCGCGACAGCCGCCACCAGCGGAGAGGAGCGCGATCCCGGGGCCAGACAAAAATATTCGACGCCGTTACGCACCAGTTCCTCCACCAGCAAGTCCGCCCACAATTGATTCAAATTGGGTGATTTCGCGAAATTCATAACTCAATGGCCTTTAAAAAAATCTGCATTTTATTTTCGATTTCATTCCATTCCGCTTTTGCCGTGGACCCCTGCACAATGCCTGCTCCGGCATAGACCGCCAAGGTGTTTTTTTGTATGAGCCCGGAACGTATGGCCACAGCGAATTCCGCCGCATCCCATCCGATGTAGCCCAAGGGCCCGGCATAATAACCGCGGGCAAAAGGTTCGCGCGATTTAATAATATCCAGGATTTTTTCGGTCGGCCAGCCTGCCACCGCCGGAGTGGGATGTAAAACAAAAAGGATCCGCGCGTCATCGACCGGCGGGAGCAACACACCTTTGATGCGGGTTAAAAGATGCTGTCCACCTTCCAGTTGCAGCAAAGAGTGTTTTGGGTCAATGGTCAGGTCTTTGCACAATTCGGCAAGCACATGGCGGATCTGTTCCACAACCAACTGATGTTCATGAACTTCTTTGGTAGAATTCAGCAATTCTTTCTTTAATTTTTCATCCGCCTGCGGATTGCTGCCGCGCGGCCGCGTTCCCGCCAAGGCCTCGGTTTGAATGGTTTGTCCTTCCCTCTTGTAAAGGCGTTCGGGAGAAGCGCCTACAAAGGCGGCCCCGGCTTTAGGCTGCAAATAAAAATAAAAACAGTGCGGACTGACCTTTTGCAAATTACGCAAAATATCCGCGGCCTCCAGCGGCGCAGACATACGGAATGAAGATTTTCTGGCCAGGACGATTTTCTTATAGTCATTTTTCGTAATAGCGGCTAATTCCTCCGAAATAATATTTTGCCATTTTTTATCGCTTGGATAATCTTCGCGTTTTTGAATTTTAGGCAAGCGCGCCGGCAACACATGGGAGGAAAAATCAATCTTGCGCAGGTCAGCCAGTACTTTGTTTAAAAGACCCTGATTGAATTCTTCGCGGGTAATATTGCAGGCAAAGATGAATTGTTTTTTTTGTTTTATGAGTTCGAAACGGGGGATAAAAAAATAATGAGATCCGAAATCTTTCCAATTTTCATCCGAATTTTGAAAATCAAAGCACATACCGCCGTAATAGCGTAAGTGTTCTTGGTCGGGAGAAAGCCGCCGCTGCATTTCATCAAAAATGAATTGATGATTCATCCGGCCCTTTCCCGTCAGGACATGAGCGGCACCGGCGCACGCCACTTCCTCTTGGCCTTCCCGGTCGGCCCAAAAGAATTTGGGGAAATGATCTTGCCGCTGCAGCCAGGCAATAAGATCGGCCGATTCAATCTCAACGGCAAAACGCAGGATGGCCGCTTGTGTTTTACAAACCAAGGCCTTTTGATCAAAATCTTGGATCTGATCCGTGAGGGCCCCGATGGCTTGATTCACTTTGACTTTTTCACGCAGCACGCTCATCGACATATTAAACTTTATCACCTTTATAAATCGTTGCGCTACCAAAGGTCAGGGCTTGCGAACTGACGATTTGAAACCCAGCGTCTTCCAATAACTCGTAAAAAGCTTCGCCGGACGGAAATGTTTCAATAGTTTGATTGAGATACCGGTAGGCCTGGGCATTGCCCGAAACCATGCCGCCGACCAACGGAACGATCCGCCTTAAATAGAACAATTGCAGGCCGCGCAAGAACGGATCGGCGGGTAAAGAAAATTCCAGAATGATCACCCGCCCGCCTTTTTTCAGCACACGGAGCATTTCTTTTAAAACTTTATCCGGGGCCGGTGTATTGCGGATACCGAACGCCATGGTGACCACGTCAAAGCTTTCGTCAGGATAAGGAATTTGCGCGGCATCGCCTTTCTGAAAAGAAACCCTATCGGACAGCTGCGCTTCCCGCACTTTTCTTTGAGCGATCTTAAGCATCTCCTCGGCCAGATCTACGCCGCAGGCCGAATCAATATTGAAAGACTTTTTCAATAACGTGATCAAGACATCCCCTGTCCCGGTCGCCAGATCCAAGACCCGCAGGTCCCGGCGGCTCGGCAGCCAGGTCACCAAAGATTTTCGCCAGCCGCGGTCCAGACCGAAGGACAAAAGATGGTTCAGCTGGTCGTATTTGGGCGAGATCGCATTGAACATCTGCCACGATTCCGCCTTGGGTAAAACGAGTTTTTCTTGATCAATAGTCATAAATTTGACCCTACAAAATATCTGTCATCGTAACATAATTGGAAATGAATATCAAACGGGAATTATTTGCGGAATTTTAAGATAAGATGCGAAATCTCGACGAAGAATTAAACGAAATGTTCAGAGAGATACTTCTCGGCATCGAGGGCGGCCCGCCTTGGGCGAGGCTCGCCTTCAACTATTGTGTGTGTTCAGAAAGATATCTTTCCGCATCAAGGGCGGCCATGCAGCCGGTGCCGGCGGCAGTAACCGCTTGGCGGTACACTTTGTCCTGCACATCCCCACAGGCAAAGATGCCGGGAATATTGGTTTGGGTCGTTCCAGGCCTGGTTTTGATATACCCGGTAGGATCTAATTCAACTTGATTTTCCAGGAAGGTTGTATTGGGGAGATGGCCGATGGCATAGAAAAACCCGCCGGCGGAAATTTCCTGCTCCTGCTGAGTTTTAGCGTTTTTAATTTTGACACCGGTCACGGCTTTGTCCCCGGTGACTGCCAAGGGTAAAGTATTCCACAAAACTTTAATTTTCGGATTGGCTAAAAGCCTGTCCTGCATGACCTTCGAAGCGCGCATCACATCCCGCCGGACCAGGACGATCACTTGGCTCGCATATTTGGTTAAAAATGTTGATTCTTCGACAGCCGAATCACCTCCTCCCACCACCACCAAAACTTTATTGCGAAAGATCGGCAGTGCGCCGTCACAGACAGCACAGGCCGAGATCCCTTTTTGCCACAGTTTATCTTCCCCGGGAAGACTTAAACGTTTCGCCGTAGCCCCGGTAGAAATGATCACTGCTTGCGCTTCGACTGTTCCCGATTCGCTGAAAATTTTAAAAGGCTTGCTGTGAAAATCGACCTTCGTGACAGTCTCGGTCTTGATCCGCGTGCCGCATTTGACGGATTGTTCCCGCATGCGCACCATGAGTTCCGGCCCCGAAATCCCTTCGGGAAAACCCGGAAAGTTTTCAACCTCGGTCGTGGTCGTCAATTGGCCGCCGGCCGCGACACCTCCGGCATTAAACCCTTCAAAAAGCAAAGGGCTCAATTTGGCCCGAGCTGCATAAATCGCTGCCGTATGAGCCGCCGGCCCGGAACCTATAATAACTAACTTTTCCATGATTTAAAAATTGGGAAGTTTTTGATTATTCCAGCTTATAGTGGTCAAGAATTTTGGATCGCGGTTTGGGCTCAGCTGCCTTCACTTGGCTACGCAGAATTTCATCATAGGAAAGCTTGTTTTCATCCCGATAAAACAGGCCAAAGTAACGCTTGCTGTCGCAGGCTAACTTAAAAGCATTTTCCAGATTGTGCGGGTCATGCTCCACCAATTCGGTTTTGTCCGCGATCCTTTTGTCAGGAGCAATGCCTTGCGGATGTTTTAAGAAGGCAAACCAGTTGGTAGTCTTGTGATCAAAATTATTCGGGTCAAAATGCGGACAACGTTGCGAAATATGCACAAAAGCAAATCCCTTATGTGCGTACGCCGCCTCCAAGGTGCTCGTCAAATGATCGGGAATCCAATCCGCTGTGCTGGCGACAAAGGAAGCGCCGATCCCCAAGGCCAAACGGACCGCGTTGAGCGGCTCCAGATATGTCCCTTTGGGCTGGGTGTTGGTCGGATGACCTTTTCTCGTCGTCGGTGATGTCTGGCTTTTGGTAAGCGCGTACAATTCATTATCGTAAAGCATAAAAACACATTTAAAATTTTTATTAACACCGTGAATGAAATGGTTCCCACCGATACTCAAGGCATCGCCGTCCCCCGAATGGACGAACACATTCAAATCCGGCCTGGCTAACGCCAACCCTAAGGCCAGTGTGATGGGACGTCCATGGATCCCGTGCACTCCGTACGTATTGATATAATTGGGAGCGCGGCCCGAACAGCCGATGCCGGAAACATTGACCGTCATGGAGGGGTTGATCTGCTTGTCCACCATAAATCGCTTGACGCCCATAACGATCCCGAAGTCACCGCAGCCGGTGCACCAACGCGGATTCTCCGTATGCAATTCTTTAACCGTCAACGGAGTCGGCAAAGAGTTAGTTTGGGTATTTGTCGTGCTCATTTTCCTAAGAACTCCTTAATTTTATCTTTAATGTTGCGCGGGCGGATCGGCCGTCCGGTCGCACGGGAAATCATCGGCCGAACATCGACCAGTGTTTCGTTGCGCAGCAACATGGCCAGCGGAGCAGGTTTCAATTCATCCCCATAGGCCAGTTCAACGGTAAAAACTTTTTTATATTTCGAAAAAATGTCTTTGAGCATAAGCGGCAAGGGATAGACGATCCGAAAATGCATCCCCGCGGCGGAAAGGCCTTCTTTTTCGCAATTTTGCATCGCTTCTTCGATCGCTCCGCGGGTGCTTCCCCATCCCACCACCAGGATTTCAGCCTGCGGCGGGCCGAACATTTCCGGAACACGCAAGGCTCGCCGGATGTGATGGATCTTTTCGTTGCGGATCTCGTGCGAGCGATGATTCGTTCCGGCAAAATAATTGACCGAGCCGCTTTTGTCGGTATTTAAACCGGTGATGCGGCGCATGCCTCCGGGTGTCCCAGGGTTGACCTGCGAGGCACGGACCATTTCGATCGGTTCGCTTAATTTATTGATATGAAAACGCTCAAAAACAAAATCCGGGATATCATCAATATTAGTGATTTCGTTCACTTGGGGTTTATCAATGACCTTGTAACTGTTGGCAGTCTGAAAATCGCTCATGATAAAAACCGGCAGGCGCAATTTTTCCGCAATGTACCTTGCCATCTGCGGGGCATAAAAACAATCGATCACGTTGGCAACGCTGATGACCACCTTGGCGTTATCACCGTGACAGCCAAAAATAGCCGCTGGCAGGTCCGATTGCTCGGTCTTGGTAGGCATCCCCGTCGAGGGGCCGGAACGCTGCACATCCACAATGATGAGCGGGATCTCAGCCACGGCTGCATAACCTAAAAATTCCTGCTTTAAAGATAAACCCGGGCCGGAGGTACAGGTCACCGCCGGAACACCGCCATAATAAGAACCTAACGCCGTCCCAATCGCGGCAATTTCATCCTCGGCTTGGTGAACCATACCGCCGTAAGAAGGGAACTCTTTAGCCAGCGTGTGCATGATCGACGAGGCCGGAGTGATAGGATATCCGCTGAATAATTTAACACCGGCATCAATGATCCCCATGCCGAGCGACGTATTCCCATCGATCAAGATCTTTTCTTTATCCGTTCGGTCGGCCTTGCTCGGGACATCATACGAGAGCGGGATATTTTGCTTGGCGTAATTATAGCCGTGCATAAAGAGAGTGATATTCTGGTCCATGACCTCTTCTTTTAATTTTTTACCGAATGTCTTTTTGATTTCTTCCAAGAGAAAATCATTGGGCATATTGTAAATGCAGCTGAGCATGCCGAGATAATAAAGATTCTTCCCTTTTCCGCCGATCTTTTTAACGATGGCCTCGACTTCGGGGTCAATATTAAAAGGATACAGGCTGTAGCCGAGCTTGGTTACCCGCTTGCAAATCTTTTCGTAGGATTCTTCATTGACGGTCTTATCCCCCATGTCCAAAATCACTTGGCAATTAAAATTTGTCTCTTCATCATCCAACCGGCGATCCAGCACGACTTCATGCGCGGCCAGGATAAGGTCCGTGTCATTGCCGATGTTGGTAATGTCAAAATCCGCCAAACGGATGACAACACCTGACAAAGCCGGCTTGGTGCGCGGCGGTGGGCTGATTTCGGCAGGGATCATGGGCTCGATATAAACAAATTTCCCCATCTTGGCAAAGGCCCCGACCAGGATATCCCCGGCTTTTTGGGCGCCAAAGCCGGCATCCATGAGAAGCTCAAATCGGGTAACGTGGCGTGTTTCTGTGGTCATAACCTTTCCTTTAAATTTGTAAATCTATTGCAATATATCACTCTACAAAGAGTTCGCAATAAGAAAGTAAAATTTTCAAAACAGCCTGCAATCATTGTTTTTGATACTGTGGCCGCAGATCCGGGAAGCGTTTCAGCTGTACGCGCTCCTGCTCAAGCGAAAGCGAGGCGGGTGCCGCTGCTTCCTGGTTCAAAATTTCCTCAAGCTGATAATCCGACTTAATAACAAATCCAGCGTCTTTGATCATCTGCAGGGTGCGCGACTGATTGGAGCCTTTGGTGTTCAAATACCCGTCCATAAACAGCGAATTCGCCGGATACAAGGCCATCACTTCCATGCTGCGCAGATGAATTTCCCGTCCGGCAGCGACCCGGATCTCTGCTTTGGGATTCAAAAATCGATAGACACATAAAACCCGCAAACAATATTCCGGAGTTAACTGCGCGGAATGATCCAGAACGTTTCCCGGGATGGGAATTAAAAAATTGACCGGGATCGAGGGCGCTTCCAATTCCCGCAGACGATACGCGACCTCGAGAATGTCGTCCGCTGTCTCCCCCATTCCGATGATAAGACCTGAACAAATTTCAATCCCCACATTCTTGGCCGCCCGCAGCGTGTTTAACCGCTCTTCATACGTGTGCGTCGTGCAAATATTCGGGTAATGGCGCTGCGACGTATTCAAATTATGATTCAGCCGGTCCAGCCCCGCCTCTTTTAAAACCTGGGCTTTTTTTTGATCCAACAACCCGGTCGAAACACAGATCTGGATCGGATACTGGGATTTAATTGCGCGGATCAATTTTGCTAAATGGTCCACCCGATGCTGCGACGGCCCGCGTCCGGCAAACACCATGCAATAACGAAACGCGCCGGATTCATAGGCGCGCTTGGCTTCCGCCAGGATTTCCGCGTCAGGTTTTAAAGGATACTCATCAATAGCTGCTTGAGAACTTTTAGCCTGGGCGCAATAATGGCAATCTTCAGGACAGTGCCCGTTTTGGGCGTTGTTAATAATATGGATCGAAACTTCTTTGCCGGTAAATTTTTTGCGGACTTCGTACGCGGCATTTAAAAGAGAAAGCAATTCGATTTCGTTTGAAACAAGCAATTCCCGGGCGAGACTCTCTTCCAGAATTTCGCCGGCCATGCTGCGTTCACTCAGCTGATGATAAAAATTTCTATCCATAGATCTGATTTCCCTGATGTTGAAATTCTTGGGCTTTTTCGGTTAATCCCTTTTTTAAGGCTTCATCCTCGGATAAACCTTGTTTTTGAGCATACTCCCTGACATCCTGCGTGATCTTCATTGAGCAAAAATGCGGACCGCACATGGAACAAAAATGGGCCACCTTCGCCCCCTCCGCCGGAAGAGTTTGGTCGTGATATTTTTCAGCCGTCTCCGGATCAAGACCAAGATGGAATTGATCCCGCCAGCGGAATTCAAACCGCGCCTTGGACAATGCATTATCCCAATCTTGGGCATGCGGATGGCCTTTGGCCAAATCAGCAGCGTGCGCGGCGATCTTGTAAGCAATGATTCCGGCTTTAACGTCGTCTTTATTGGGCAAGCCTAAATGTTCTTTCGGTGTCACATAACAGAGCATGGCCGTGCCGAACCAACCGATCATGGCGGCGCCGATCGCCGAAGTGATATGGTCATATCCGGGGGCTACGTCCGTCGTCAAAGGTCCCAGCGTGTAGAACGGCGCTTCGTGACAAATTTTTAATTGCTTATCCATATTCTCTTTGATCAAATGCATAGGCACATGCCCTGGGCCTTCGATCATCGTCTGCACATCGTGCTTCCAGGCAATTTGCGTCAACTCACCCAGCGTTTCCAATTCGGCAAACTGTGCTTCATCGTTGGCATCGGCAATGCTTCCGGGACGCAAACCATCGCCTAAGGAAAAGCTGACATCGTACTGTTTCATAATTTCACAAATTTTTTCAAAATGGGTATAGAGAAAGTTTTCTTTATGGTACGCCAAACACCACTTGGCCAGGATCGACCCGCCGCGCGAGACAATCCCCGTCAGGCGCTTGGCCGTAAGCGGAATATAACGCAGCAACACACCGGCATGAATCGTAAAATAATCCACCCCCTGCTCTGCCTGCTCGATCAAGGTGTCGCGATAAATTTCCCAAGTCAGGTCTTCGGCCTTGCCATCCACTTTTTCCAGCGCTTGATAAATCGGCACGGTCCCGATAGGCACCGGCGAATTGCGAATGATCCATTCCCGGGTTTCATGAATGTTTTTTCCGGTAGATAAATCCATAACCGTATCACCGCCCCAGCGGGTCGCCCAGGTCATTTTCTCGACTTCTTCGGCGATGCCGGAAGAAATGGCTGAATTGCCGATATTGGCATTGATCTTCACCAAAAAATTGCGGCCGATGATCATCGGTTCGCTTTCCGGATGGTTGATGTTGGCCGGGATAATGGCCCGGCCGCGCGCCACTTCGCTGCGCACGAATTCCGCCGAGCATTGCTCGCGGATCGCGATAAATTCCATCTCCGGCGTGATCATTCCTCGACGGGCATAGTGCAGCTGTGTCACATTGCCGGCCGCTTTGGCACGCAGCGGTTTGGAAGGGGTCGGAAAACGGATATCCGCCAGCTGCGGATCACGTTCCCGGACTTGACGGTATTGTGAAGTTGCTCTGGCTAGTTCTTCGACATCGCCCCGCGAAAGAACCCAGTTTTGACGGACACGCGGCAGACCACGCGCAATATCGATCGAACCGGCCGGGTCAGTGTACGGACCAGACGTATCATAAAGATCTATGGCCGGATTTACGGTTTTATGACCTTGGTAATCGATCGTCTCGCTCGGTTGAACTCGTCGAAAAGGAACGCGCAATTCGGGATGGATTTTGCCGGAACGGTAAACTTTTTGCGACCCGGACAGGGGTTTATAACTTAAATCTAATTCTTGGGGAGAGATAGGCTTTCTGGCAAGGATGCTCGCATCCTTTTGAACTTGGATGATCATGGGGATCCTATAAATTTATGTAATCTCCTTGCGGAGTGTGTACCGTACGAATGATTCTATAACAAGTTGGTGTCATTATAGTACAAATATTTTTTCAAAGCAATTGTTTTGAAGGATTAACTGAAGGATGTGCCGCAGCCGCAGCTACTTTTGGCGTTAGGGTTGCGGTATTTAAAACCGCTTTCTTTGAGGGTGTCCACGTAATCGATTTCAATGCCGTTTAAGAACGTGAGGCTTTCCGGATTAATAAGAACTTGCAGGTCGCCTTGCTGAAAAACTGTATCGTTGTCATACGGGCTTTTCTGGAAACGCAGGTCATAAGACAAACCGGCGCAGCCGCCGGTCGTCACTCCAACCCTTAAGGCATAGCCTTCCTTGCCTTCTTTGGCCATCATGCTCTTTATTTTAGCAATGGCAGCCTGGGTCAAAGTGAGCGGCGGTTTTCCGTCCGTATGCGTTTTAGTAGCGTTTTGATTTATTTCATTCATGGTCATGACCTCTGTTAAAACTATAACACACCTCTCCCCGCAGTTCAATGCGCGTGTTATGCGGCAGTTTCCTCTTCCGGATAAAAAAGGGCAATGCTGTTGGTGAATCCGTGCAGGAAATTGCTCCCACCGACCGGACCGATCTCTCCGGCGCAAAAGAACCCGGCGGCGGGGACCGGTCCTACGCATTTTTGGATGATGGAAATATCGTGATTTTTTTCGCGGAATAAATTCTCTCCCCGGCCGTTGCAGGAAAAGACCAAAGCCCCCAGCGGTTTTTTATTCTGCTCTTTCTTGCGGTGGGACAGCAAAAGTTCATTCAGATCTTCAGTCGCTGTCTCGGCATCGCGCACGTGGAATTGCACCGTTTGACCAGCCTTCGCGTAATCGGTGATGACGCCGGCCCCGGTACTTTGATCAAGCGCGATGACGGTCCGTATCAAAAAATCACCACGCTTAAAATTGTGCGTATACTCATCCATGGCGATCCCCAGAAAAATCGCTTCCTGCGCCAAAAGACGGTCCCGGGCCGTCGCCTTCTGCAGGACTTCTTCAAGGACTTGAATAAACGGCCTGCCGGCCAAGGTGTAAATGATATTATTTTCTGCCCGGGTCACGATATAACTTTGGCCTATGGGACGGCAGCCCTGCGAAACAATGGTGCTCACACTAAAGTTCCCGACCAAAGCCACACCGACAATGCCTTCTTCGAACGATTCATTGTTGATAAAAAGCAGATTTTCTCGCGGCTGCATGGCTCCGCTGGCCAATCCTCCGATCACCGGACACCCTGGATAGACCTGGTTCAAACCGCTTAAAAATTCATGCATATCAAATAAAAACGGATCTGGGAGGATAAGGAACTTGGGATTTTCGTTGGGAAAAACATTAAAGAATTGGAGCCAATCATCCACCTGCTGAAAATCATCAAACTGAGTTTGGTTCAGGGAAAAAGGAAGAATTTTGACTCCCGGCAATTTTCCCAGAATTAAGGTGCTGGCCGGCAAACGCTCGATCTCAGCTTCGCTGCCGATGATCCCCGCGCAGGTACAGCCCAAAAGGTGATCGACCTTTAAACGCTTGCGCAAAAGCGCAATAACCTCGGCCATGGCGGTATTGCTTAGGCCGGAGACAAAAAGAAATCCAATGTTATAATCTTCGGCTTTCCCCTGGGCAAGTTCGTCAACGATCTTTGCGGGGTCGGTGGCGGTGGAAATTTGGTTGGTAAAGTTCATCATAGAAAACTGCATTTATATATTTTGTGTTTAGCATAACACCCTTTTTAGTTTTTCGAAATAGCTATTTTGGCTTTTTCGCAATCTTAAAAAGAAAATCAATTTTCCGGGGTTATTTTAAAGCGCGGATCATCAGGATAGGGATATCGGTGCGATGGCGGATATTCTCCGCAACGCTTCCCAGAAGGACATCCTTGAGAAAGCGATGACCGTGGGTGGACATAGCAATGAGATCACACCCTTCTTCGTGAGCGACCTTAAGGATTTCTGCAGGCGGATCACCGGCAAGAAGATAATTCTTTACGTCAAATCCTTCCCCGGCTAACTCTTTGGTGCGCTTTGTCAAATACTCTTGGTCCTGCTTGATCTCATCAGAGTCAGCCAAGTCAAGTTGTTCTTGGAAACGTGCGACATACCCGTCCGCAACATGCACTAGAACAAGCTTTGCCTTGGTCAAACGCGCCAAGGAACGTATGTGGGCCAGGATAGGTTCGTCGGTCGGAGAATTGTCTAAAGGAATCAATATTTTTTTATACATATGTTTACTCCCGAATAATTGTTGTTAATTTAACCACATGATCACTGTTTGAGCAAGCAAATAAACATTCAGAAAAACAATGACCACCGTAATAAGCCAGGCAAGTCCTTGCAACCAAAGTGGATTTACAAATTGTCCCATTTTGCGCTTATCGCCGGTAAACAAAACCAGCGGAATGACGGCAAAGCTCAATTGGAGCGAGAGAATAACTTGGCTGAGGATCAAAAGCTGTCCGACACCTTGCTCGCCGTACAAAGCCGCCACAATGATCGCCGGGACAATGGCCACGAGTCGCGTAACCAAACGCCGCATCCAGGGCCGCAGACGGATATTCAAAAATCCTTCCATGACGATCTGGCCGGCGAGCGTTCCGGTAAGCGTAGAATTCTGGCCGGAGCATAACAAGGCTATCGCAAAGAGGACACTGGCAAAAGGATTCCCTAAAACCGGCGAAAGTAATTTGAAGGCATCGCCGATATCCGCAACACTTTCGTTGGGAGTCCCGTGGAAGCTGGCCGCACTCAAAATTAAGATCGCGGCATTGATAAAAAATGCGCACAATAAGGCCGCCGTTGAGTCGATGGTGGCAAATTTTATCGCCATCTTTTTTCCCGGCACATCCCTTTTAAAAGCCCGCGTCTGAACAATACTGGAATGCAGGTACAGATTGTGCGGCATGACCGTAGCCCCCAATATCCCGATAGCGATATACAGCATTTCCGGATTCATGATGATTTCCGGCTTCGGAACTAAATTCACAATGATCTCCGGCATGCTCGGATGGGAAATAATTAATTCATAGGCAAAGCATCCTCCGATAATCACGATAAGCCCCGCCACCAGGCACTCCAGGATGCGAAAGCCTTTATTTTGTAAAAATAAAATGATCATAACGTCGCAGGCGGTCAAGACGACACCCACGACCAGCGGGATACCAAAAAGTAAATTTAACGCGATCGCTGAACCGATGACCTCGGCTAGATCACAGGCCGCAATGGCCAATTCGCATAAGATCCACAGAAAAAAACTCACGGGCTTGGAATAGTTGTCGCGGCAGGCTTGGGCTAAATCCCGGCCGGTGACAACCCCTAATTTTAAAGATAAATGCTGCAGCAGGATTGCCATAAAATTGGAAATTAAAATTACGGAAATGAGCGTGTAACCGAATTTCGCTCCCCCGGCGAGATCCGTGGCCCAATTACCGGGGTCCATATAGCCCACGGACACCATTAATCCCGGACCGATAAAGGCAAAGATCTTTCTCCAAAAACTCGCATTTTCCGGCACAGGCACGGTGCTGTGCACTTCCTGTAAGCTGGGGCGAGCTAAATCCCGTCTCCAACCAGTTTTAGCCAGATGGTTTTTTTCATCACTTAAGTTCGACACAGTCATCCTCCTGTTGTCTCTGTTTTTTAAAATACTTCAATTAAATACGGATCGTTAAACCGCAAAACGGATTAAGATCTTCCGCTGATCGCGTTACACCGACATTGACTCCGGCATCCAACTGCACGTCTTTATTAAGGAGATAGGTCATTCCGGCATCGACGGTTCCTACCCAGTCTGCCTTTGCTTCATTGCTGACATTACTGAAAAATTCCACGTAACCGTTCAGATTGCCAACGATCTGATGACCGAAGGTGATGGTGTTGATAAATTCCGTATGATAATCTTCATTATCCGCATTGCGGTTAAAATCAAATTCCGTCATAACGCCCATACCCCATTCGTGCGGCAAGGAAAACGCAATGGGAACGATGATCCCGCCTTCCACATCATCATTGCCTAAATTCGCGCCATTGGTCGGAAATTTGACAAACGGCATGACTGCCATCGCCGTATCGCCGCCGTCATTTCCCCATAAATTGATCTTTACGCGTGTCTGCACGTCCCCGAAGCCATGTTTGTCGCTATCCCCAGTGCCGCGGGTGTGTTCACTAATGTACGGATTCACCACGAATTGAATATCGGTGTTATTAAATAATCCCACTTTAAAATTAAACGGCAAGACCGTGTACGAAGTGACACGCTGGTGCGGATCGCTTGGGATATCATGGTCATAGCTATAATCCAAAAAACTTAATTCCAACTGATAGTGACCGGCATCGACCGTGTAGGGGCTTTCGGTTTTGTCAGGACGGTCGGTTGACAACTCTCGCATAAGAGCAACCGGGGTCGGATTCCGTAACGTGTAGGCAGCCTTATCTTCTGCCTGGACATTTGAAATGCTTGATACTATGACCGCAACGGCTAAATAAAATTTACGTATAAAATTTATTTTGAGACAGTATTTCATTAATAGATTAAAAAAATTACGAATCGCGGCAATTACGGCAAAGGCCGTAAAAATGCATTTCATGACCTAGAATTTTAAATCCCTGTTTTTCTAAGAAAGGCACGTAGACCTGATCTTCTTTCATATCCGGAAATTCAATGATTTTGGAACAACGAACACAGCGGGCATGATGATGGGGTTTTTCATCGTACATATGTTCAAAGTGATGGTGCTTTTCTCCGAAGGCGGTCTCGCGGATGATCCCCGCTTCCAACATCTCATGCAGGCTGCGATAAATGGTGGCGCGGGAAACTTTCGTATTCTTTTGTTTGCAAAATTTGACGATTTCTTCCGCGGCAAAATGACCGTGAGAATCCATGACGATTTTAAACACCTTGGTACGCCCGGAGCTCAATTTAAGCCCGACACGTTTCAAGTAATCGGCAAATTTCTCCTCTTCCGCTTCGATTTTGGAACCAATAACTCTGCTTTTCATATGAGACACTGTATCATCTCAAAATTAAAAGTCAAGGGGCTTTTTTAGCCCCTTGGTATTTATTCCTTGAACGCGTCAGCCCGCCATTTGATGGAACATCCCATCGACGGATACTGCTTCTTCGGGATGGGCGCGCCTGCCGCGTAATTGTTCACGGCTTCTTTCAATTCTTCTTTGGTGACCTTGTTTTCGTCCTGCCAGTTATCATCAATGCGGCCATGATAGACCAGTGTTCTGTCTTTACCGAAAAAATAAATATCCGGCGTGCATTGAGCTTTAAAAGCCTTTGCAACATGTTGCGCTTCGTCCACTAAATACGGGAAATCAATACCGAGTTCCTTGATCTTCTTCTTCATGTTTTCCGGGGAGTCATCGGGATAGTTGGGATTAATGTTGGGATTGATCGCGATCGTATTGATCTTCATACCTTTAAAATATTTAGCTAAACGAACGACCCGCGGCCAAACCGCAATCGCGTACGGACAATGATTGCAGGTAAAGACCACCACCAGGCCTCTCTCTCCGTAAAGTTCGCTCCCCTTATATTCTTTTCCAGCGGGATCTTTTAAAGTAAACTCCGGCATCTTTGTGCCGAGTGGAACAATTACTGATTCTAATAATGCCATATAATTAACCTCCTAAAAATTATTAGCAATAAACCGTAAGCTTATGGCATAAAGCTTAAAGCTTAGGATTAAAAGTGTCAAGCAAAATGACTGTTGCAGGATCGAAAATAGTTTATATAATGAATCCATGCCGAAACTACCGGAAAATCTCATTTTAAAACAGCTGGCAGTCGGGCCCATGGCCAATTTCCAATATTTCCTAGGTGATAAGCGCAGCAACGAAATTGCCGTGGTTGACCCGGCCTGGGATATCGATTTCCTGCGCTCGGAAGCCAAACGGCTGGGCTATAAAATCGTTGCGATCTTTCTTACCCATGGCCACCACGATCACATTAATGGACTTGATGATTTGCTTTCGACCCACGATGTGCCGGTGTATATTTCGGAGAACGAGCATCCGCTCTTCATGCCGCGCTGCAAAAATTTAAAAAAGATCAAAGACCGTACAAAATTAAAGATCGGCGCAATTGAATTTGACTGTATCCTGGCCCCCGGCCATTCTCCGGGATGCCAGTTGTTTAAATATGATCATGCCGCTGTCTGCGGAGACGCCATTTTTATCGATGGCTGCGGGCGTTGTGACCTTCCAGGCAGTGATCCCAAGGCCATGTACCACAGTCTCTACAATATCATCATGAAATTTTCCGACTCCACGATCCTCTACCCCGGCCACAATTACGGCCCCACCCCCTATGCCACGGTTGCTGAACAAAAAGCAACCAACCCCTATCTCCAATGCGAAAGTTTAAATGAATTCTTGGAACAACGGATGGGAATCAGTCTTTAAAATCCGCGAATAATGCGGTATTGATAAAACGGCTGTAAAGACGAAACGGCAGGGTTTTCCGCAACATAAACAGCATACGGCTTTCAATATCGGGAATATTACGGAACGCCGGATGTGGGGAATGAATTAATTTCTCCACCAGGGCAGCGACTTTTTCCGGGTCCTTACGGCAGTGGTCAACGAAATCCAGAACTTTTTTCTTTAAAAATTGCGAATGCGAATAGTAAGGGCTGCTGGGGTCATCAAATTTTTTGGCATAGCGCGCATTCTCATGAAAGATCTTTGTTTTATACGTCCCTGGCTCGATCAATAACACTTGAATCCCCCAGGGAGATAACTCGTAACGCAGACTTTCTGAAAAAGCTTCCAGCGCCCACTTGCTCGCATTATAAGCCCCAAAGGCCGGCGACGTTGAGAAGCCGGCCACGCTGGAGGTATTGATGATCTTTCCGGAACGCCTTTCCCTCATAAACGGAACGACCGCCCGGGTGACATTTTGCACGCCAAAAAAATTCACTTCCATCTGCTGGCGGATCTCCTCATCGGTCAAATCCTCAAAGAACCCGCCGATCCCGTAGCCGGCATTATTCACCAGCACGTCAACATGATGGTATTTTGCCACAATGGCCTGCACCGCGGCTTGGATCGATTTTTTATCGGTGACGTCTAACTGAAAAAGGTCGACCGTCCCTCCCCGCTTATGGACTTCCGCCAGGAGAGGATTTTTCTTATCAAGATTGCGCATCGTGGCGACAACCTGATGGCCATGGGAAGCAAGGCGCGCCGCTGTCAGCAGGCCGAACCCGCTGGAGGTGCCGGTGATAAGGATGGTTTTTGAAAAATTCATTAATGTCACAACGTCACAAGTCACCACGTCACACGAAACAGCTTGAAACGACCTGTGACCTTGTGACATTGTGACTTGGTGACTTATTTAATTGTTTTTTGAATAAGTAGAAAATCAACCAGTGTGACGGCGATCATCGCTTCCACCACCGGAACGACCCGCGGACAGATGCATGGGTCATGGCGACCCTTCACCTGAATTTCCGTATCCTCACCGGAGATATCCACGGTCTGTTGATTTTTGGCGATCGAGGAAGCGGGCTTCACCCCAACGCGCAAAATAATATCTTCGCCGTTGGAAATTCCGCCGAGAATACCGCCCGCGTGGTTGGTTTTGGTATGGATTTCATTTCCCCTTTTAATAAAAATATCGTTATGCTCGGAACCGTGCAGTTTGGTCGCCGCAAAACCGTCGCCGAATTCAATGCCGCGCATGGTGCCGATCGACATCAGCGCATAGGCCAAACGGGCGTTTAATTTGTCATAGATCGGCTCGCCTAATCCTGCCGGATAACCCTTGATGACGGCTTCGATCACGCCACCGACCGAGTCACAGTCCTTGCGTGCATCATCGATAAGCTTGATCATTTTCTCCGCCGCGTCCAAGTCGCAGGTGCGGACGAGATTCTTTTCAATGACCGAAAAATCTTTTTTTTGCGCAACAATATTCCCTACCGACAGCGTGTAAGCGATGATATCGACTTTTTGTTGCTTTAAAATTTTCTTGGCCACGGCTCCGGCAGCGACCCGGCAAGCGGTCTCGCGCCCCGAAGAGCGTCCCCCGCCACGATAATCGCGAAAGCCATACTTTACTTGATACGTGTAATCCGCATGGCCGGGACGGAACGCGTCTTTTAAATTCGAATAGTCCTGGGAACGCTGATCTTCGTTGCGGATAAGGATCGCGACCGGCGAACCGGTTGTCTTCCCTTCAAATACTCCGGAAAGAATTTCGGCCTTGTCCGCTTCCTGACGCTGTGTTGTGATCTTAGATTGTCCTGGCCTACGGCGATCCAAATCTTTTTGAATATCCTCTTCAGAAAGCGGCAATAACGGCGGCACTCCATCGATGACAACACCGATGGCCGGTCCATGGCTTTCGCCAAAGGTGGTGATCCTAAATAATGTTCCGAAGCTGTTTGACATTTTAATTGTCATAATGTCACAAGACACACGTCGCATGTCGTTTCAAGCTTCTCATGTGACCCTGTGACTTTGTGACCTTGTGCCCTTTATAAATCCGTTACCGCGCCCATCGACGCTGATGTAACGTTACGTGCATATTTTGCCAGAACTCCGCGCGTGTAACGCGGTTTCGGCTGTTTCCACTTTTTTAAACGTTTTTTGATCTCAGCCTGTGAAATCCCTAAATCCAGAAGGCATTTGGCGGCGTCGATGGTAATCGTATCGCCGTCTTTCACGATCGCTAGCGGTCCGCCGACATAAGCTTCAGGGGTGATATGTCCCACCACAAACCCGTGACTGCCGCCGGAAAACCGTCCATCAGTGATCAAGGCCACATCTTTGCCTAAACCTCTGCCCATAACCGCCGACGTCGGCGAAAGCATCTCGCGCATCCCTGGCCCGCCGCGCGGTCCTTCGTAACGGATCACGATGACATCGCCTTTTTTAATCGTGCCATCCAAAATTTTTTTGAGCGCGGCTTCTTCCGATTCAAACACTCGGGCTGTCCCGGTAAAAACACTTCCTTCTTTCCCGGAAATCTTGGCGACCGCGCCTTGTGCAGCTAAATTACCATACAAAATGACCAAATGGCTATTCTTTTTCACAGGATTTTCAAAAGAACGGATCACCGGCTGACCGGCCGGATAGGACTGAACGTTTTCTAAATTTTCACGAACCGTCTTGCCGGTCACCGTCAAACAATCACCGTGCAGTAATTTTTTATCCAAAAGCATTTTCATAAGCGGAGCCAATCCGCCGATCTTCACCAAATCCGCCATAACATAACGGCCGCTCGGTTTTAAATCCGCCAAGACCGGAACGTTCTTGCCGATGCGGGTAAAATCATCAATGGATAATTTCACGCCGGTGGCATTAGCCATGGCCAGTAAATGCAACACGGCATTCGTCGAACCACCTAAGGCAATCACCACCGTGATGGCATTCTCGAACGCTTTCTTTGTCATAATATCGCGCGGACGGATATTATTTTTTAGTAAATTCAAGACTGCTTGTCCGGCGCGGATACAATCACTTTCTTTTTCCGGCGAAATCGCCGCCTGTGCGGAACTGTTCGGCAAGCTCATCCCCAATCCTTCGATGGCCGACGCCATGGTATTAGCGGTATACATTCCTCCGCAGGATCCAGCCCCGGGGATGGCACAGGATTCAATCCCTTTCAACTGGCTTTCATCGATCTTTTTATTCGCATATTGCCCAACGGCCTCAAAAATGGAAACAATGTCCACGTCTTTGTCATGATAACACCCCGGCATGATCGTTCCGCCGTAGACAAAAACTGCTGGACGATTTAAGCGTGCCATGGCGATCAAACATCCCGGCATATTTTTATCGCACCCGCCGATCGCCACAAATCCATCAAATCCTTCGCAGCCCACCACGGTTTCCACCGAATCCGCAATGACTTCGCGCGAGACCAGGGAATATTTCATCCCCTCCGTTCCCATGGAAATACCATCGGAGACCGTAATCGTATTAAAAATAATCGCCTTGCCGCCGTTTGCATCTACCCCTTCGGCTGCTTTTTCCGCAAGCTTATTAATGTGCATGTTGCACGGGGTCACCATGCTCCAGGTCGAGGCAATGCCGATCTGCGATTTCGTAAAATCCTCGTCCTTAAACCCAACGGCCCGCAACATCCCCCGGCTCGGCGCGCGGTCATAACCGTCCACCACGATGCCGGAATAGGGACGGGTAGACTTAATATTTTTTGCGGAACGATTCATAGTTTTATTTTTTCATTAAGATTAATTTTAAAGCCGCTATGTCTTCTGTAGCTTGTGAGCTTAACTTTGTTCCCGAGTTCACTCCTACATTATAGCTGCCATCATCTTGAAAATCTGCAAATACCAAATATTCCTTATCTTTTTCAAAATTAAAACCCCAGCCCCCTATCATAACATTTCTTATAAGTATTGTGTCACTGGAAACATTTTTATAACCAGTACTGATTTTAAATTTCACGTTTTCTGCAGTATCTGGCATATAGGGGGAAGTTTTTTCCACAGTAAATTCCTCGATAGACATAACCGTACCGACAAATACTATATCTGCCAGTTCACGACACTTATCCAAACTGGGCGTAACATAACTAGACGTTAAAGCTTCAGCAATAAAAAATAGCCCAAGTATGATCAGAGAGAAACCTATTTTGTTGGAATTAGCCATGGTTTTTCATCCTTAATTTTTTTCTCATAATTTAGGATTGCTTTACTAAACTGTTCCGTCCAACCGATTTGGTCCAAGCCTTTGAGCAAACATTGTTTGGCAAAAGCATCAATACCAAATAAATAGGTTTTTCCGGCCGAGGTCGAAATCGTTTGTTTTTCTAAATCCGCCGTGATTTCAAAATTTTTATTTGCCGAGAGATCTTTAAAAATTTCATCCATTTCCGATGATTTTAATACTACCAACAAAATTCCATTTTTCACGCAGTTGTTATAAAAAATATCCGCAAAACTCGGCGCGACGATCACCCGAAAACCATAATCGGAAAGCGCCCACGGCGCGTGCTCACGGCTCGACCCGCAACCGAAATTATCACGCGTGACCAAAACCGTTGCCTTGCGGTATTCCGGCTTATTAAAGGAGAACTCGGGATTCTCTTGGGTCCCTTCATAATCCGTATAACGCCATTCGTGGAATAAATGCTTCCCGAAACCGGTCCGTTCAATCTTACGCAAAAATTGTTTTGGGATGATCGCATCGGTATCCACATTCACCCGGTCGAGCGGCGCGGCAATTCCTGTATGTATATCAAAAGGTTCCATCATAAGATCCGATAATGTCACAGAGTCACAAGGTCACATGTCATACGCAAAAACTCGAAACGACTTGTGACGTTGTGTCATTGTGACTTTGTGACTTGTAAATATTTTCTCACGTCCACAATTTTCCCCTCGAGCGCCGCTACCGCGGCCATCTGCGGGCTCATCAAATGCGTGCGTCCACCCGGCCCCTGCCGTCCTTCAAAGTTACGGTTGCTCGACGAAGCGCAGCGTTCGCCTTTTTTTAATTGATCGTCATTCATCCCCAAACACATGGAGCATCCGGCAAAACGCCATTCAAAACCCGCCTCCGTAAAAATTTTATGCAGTCCTTCCGCCTCGGCTTGCCGGCGGACCCGGCCCGAACCCGGCACCACGATCGCCTGAACTTTCGCGTTAACTTTTTTACCCTTCACAATCGCGGCAGCCGCGCGCAAATCTTCAATACGGCCGTTCGTGCAGGAACCGATAAATACCTTATCGACCACAATGGAATTCATCAGTGTATCAGGTTTTAAATCCATGTATGTTAAGGCATTCCTGGCCGCGGTTCGCGCCACCGGATTCGAAAAACTTTCCGGATCAGGAACTTTGCCTTCAATGGACGTCACTTGCCCCGGGCTGGTCCCCCAGGTCACCTGCGGCTTGATATCTTCCGCTTTGATATTCACGACCATATCAAATTGAGCGCCCTTATCGCTGGGCAAATTTTTCCAATACGCGACCGCCAGATCCCAAGTATTTCTTTTGGGCGCGAAATCCTTGCCATTGATATAGGCAAAAGTTTTTTCATCCGGCGCGATCATACCGGCGCGGGCGCCGGCTTCGATGCTCATGTTACAGATCGTCATGCGGCCTTCCATGGACAAATCACGGATCGCACTGCCGGCGTATTCAATAACGTAACCGGTAGCACCGGCGGTCCCAATTTTCCCGATGATATATAAAATGATATCTTTTGAAGTGATCACAAAACCCAATTTCCCCTCGATATTGATCAACATTGTTTTAGCTTTGTTCTGCTGCAAAGTTTGCGTCGCCAAAACATGCTCCACTTCCGATGTGCCGATCCCAAAAGCAAGCGCCCCAAAAGCGCCATGGGTCGCGGTATGTGAATCTCCGCAGACAATGACCATGCCGGGCTGGGTCAATCCCATTTCCGGGCCGATGACATGAACGATCCCTTGGTCTTGGTGCGAAAAATCGTACAGAGTCACGTCGAATTCTTTGCAATTCTTGACGAGCGTATCCATTTGGAGCCGCGATGTCGCTTCGACCAAAGACCATTCTTTGGTGCGGGTGGAAACATTATGGTCCGTGGTGGCAAATGTTTTTTGCGGGCAACGGACACGGCGTTTCGTAAGACGCAGGCCTTCAAACGCTTGCGGGCTCGTGACCTCATGCACCAGATGAAGATCCACATAAATGAGCGAAGTCTCGTTTTTGCCTTCTCTCACCAAATGGTCTTCCCAGATTTTTTCGTACATGGTTTTGGACATAGCAGATTTCTCTTTTTAAAAAATATTTAACGGTAAGTATACCACTTAACAACGGGAATTTAAAAGAAAATTATTTAGCGAGTTTGCGCAGAACCGTCGGCAGGATCCCACCATTGCGAAAATAATCAATTTCAACCGGCGTGTCCAACCGGCAGAACACGGTGAATTCTTTTTTCGAGCCGTCATCAGGATTTTGGGCGCTCACTTTGATATCCTGCCGGGGTTTTAGCTGATTATTTATTCCGGCAAAATCAAAAATTTCATTTCCTTTGAGCCCCAAACTCTCCACGGACTCCCCTTCTTTAAATTGCAAAGGCACGACCCCCATCCCGGCAAGATTACTGCGATGGATCCGCTCATAACTTTGGGCAATAGCGACACGGACCCCGAGAAGCGCCGCGCCTTTGGCCGCCCAATCACGACTAGAACCGGTGCCGTATTCTTTGCCGGCCAAAACCACTAAAGGTGTGCCTTCTTTTTTGTACAATTGCGCGGCGTCATAAATGCTCAACTTTTGGTTTGTCGGCAGATGCACCGTCCATGATCCCTCGGTCCCCGGCGCTAAAAGATTGCGCAGGCGAATATTGGCGAATGTGCCGCGGGTCATCACCCGGTCATTTCCCCGCCGGGCGCCATAACTGTTAAAGTTTATTTTGCTGATCCCTTTTTCCAGCAGATATTTTCCCGCCGGACTATTTTCCGCGATATCACCGGCCGGCGAAATATGATCGGTCGTGATCGAATCACCCCCCATGACCAAGACCCGCGCGTTCTTAATTTCCTTGATCGGCGCCGGTTCTATTTTCATGTCCGTAAAATACGGCGGCTCCTGGATGTACGTGCTCGCTTCTTTCCAGCTGTAAAGATCAGATTTGGTCGATTTAATACCGTTCCAATCTTTATTTCCCTTCGTGACATTTTTGTAGCGCTCGCGGAAAGCCTTGGCGGTGACGACCTTAACGGTGATTTTATTGATCTCCGACTGTTCCGGCCAAATATCTTTTAAGAAAACATTATTCCCCTTTTTATCTTTGCCTAAAGGTTCTTTTGTTAAGTCAATGTCTACTGTCCCGGCGAGGGCATACGCCACGACCAACGGCGGGCTGGCCAAATAATTCGCCCGCGTCAAAGGATTGATCCGGCCTTCAAAATTCCGGTTGCCGCTTAAAACACTCGCCGCCACCAGATCGCTCTCCTGGATCGCCTTTGCCACATTTTCCGGCAACGGGCCGCTGTTGCCGATACACGTCGTGCAGCCGTAACCAACAATATTGAATCCTAATTTTTCCAAATACGGCATGAGCTTGGCATTTTTTAAATATTCCTCAACGACCTGCGAACCCGGGGCAAAACTTGTTTTAACATATCCTTTGACCTGCAGACCGCGGGCGATAGCATTGCGTGCTAAAAGGGCGGCGCCGATCAAAACCGACGGATTCGAAGTATTCGTACAGCTGGTGATGGCACTGATCACCACGGACCCGTGCTTGATTTCCAACTTTTCGCCATTCTGGACATACGCCATTTTATTTAAATCACTCGTCGCTAAACCAAATCCCCGTTCCTTCACCGGCGCGGTGAGGGATTGCGCAAAATTCTGCTTCACGTTTTGCAAGGACACGCGATCCTGCGGACGTTTCGGGCCGGCGAGGCTGGACTCAACCGTCGTTAAATCCAATATCAAAGTTTCGGTGAATTCCGGGTCAGACGATTT
>MHGP01000014.1:14833-36367 GCA_001805615.1 Omnitrophica WOR_2 bacterium RIFCSPHIGHO2_02_FULL_48_11 | reverse complement strand
AGAACATTCCCTGCTCTTTATAATACCGTTCGACCAGATCGACCTCAGCGGCGCTGCGGCCGGTCATTTTGTAATAACGTAATGTTTCATTATCGATCGGGAATAAACCGATCGTGGCGCCATATTCCGGAGCCATGTTGGAAATCGTCGCGCGGTCCGGCAAACTCAAATATTTCAACCCATCGCCAAAAAATTCCACAAATTTATCCACCACACCTTTTTTACGCAGGATTTGCGTGACGGTCAAAACCAGATCCGTCGCGGTGACACCTTCGCGCAGCCTTCCGGTCAATTTAAAACCGACCACTTCCGGCATCAGCATATACATCGGTTCGCCGAGCATGACCGCTTCCGCCTCAATTCCCCCCACGCCCCAGCCGACAATCCCCAGCCCATTGATCATCGTCGTATGGCTGTCGGTGCCCACCAAACTGTCTGGATAGGCGACCGTTTCCTTGCCTGCTTTTTGCGTTAAAACGCCTTTGGCAAGATATTCCAAATTGACCTGATGAACGATCCCAGTGGCCGGCGGGACCACTCGAAAATTTTTAAAGGCATTCTGCCCCCATTTCAAAAATTCATAGCGTTCTTGGTTGCGCTCGAATTCTTTGGCGACATTAATGCCGAAGGCTTTTCTCGAGCCGAACGCATCCACTTGAATAGAATGGTCAATGACCAGATCGCACTGCACTTGCGGGTTGATTTTTTTATAATCGCCTCCCAGGCGCTGCATGGCAGAGCGCATCGCCGCCAAATCCACCACGCACGGCACGCCGGTAAAATCCTGTAAAATCACCCGGCCCGGTTTAAAAGCGATCTCGGCCTTGGCGGTTGCTTTCGGTGACCACTCCGCAAGTTTTTTGACATCCTCCAGGGAGATCTGGTAACCGTCGCAGTTGCGCAACGCGCTTTCCAGAAGCACTTTGATAGAAAATGGAATTTTCGCCGGATCCTTAAGCCCTAATTGGGTAATTTTAGGCAGATGAAAAATCTTTACTTTACCCGACTTAATTTTTATGATTTTTTGCGCAGCGGAATTATCAAACTGGGGGCTCATGAACGGTTGACTCCTCTAAATCTAGGATTTATACTATTTACAAAAGTGAAATGTATTATATAGAAACTCTTGCAAGCCGTCAACCTTATCGGCATTTACTTAAGACGTGAATATCATTGAAAGTGCTTGCAATTTCAAGCCTTTAGCGTTAGTATAAATTTAATTATTTAATCCGAAAATTTTCTATGCGCGTTGCAATCTTAAATCCTTCTTTTGGCGAAGACTTTGTTCGCGTGGCACGTTGGTCGGCCAAATCCCGCGGCCGCGTTCAACGCCATCCCGAATATCTGCTCACGGCGGCCCAAATCCTTTTGGATGACCGGCATGATGTCACCTTCGTTGAAGCGGCCGCTCGCAATTTTACTCCGGAGCAATCATACGAAATTGTTGCAGCCTTCCGCCCCGACCTTTTGGTTATTCATGCCACAACACCTTCAATTTATAATGATATCGAACAAGCTAAAACGATCAAAGAATTGACCAAGTGCCGAGTCGCTTTTGTCGGTCAGCATGTCAGCGCTGAACCGGTCAACACCTTAGCCGAGATCGGCCGCGGTGTGGTGGATTATGTCTTGCACGGAGAATATGATTACACCGTGCGCGATCTCGCCCGCGGATTGGAACCGGCCAAAATCTTAGGCATGTCCTGGTGGAATGGACAGAAAGCCATTGAAAATCCCTGCCGTTCAGCTATTGATGTCAACGAACTTCCCTTTCCGGCCTGGCAATTGATCGAGCCCGAGTGGTATCCCGACGGCGGGAAAAAATTCCCTTTCTTAACTTTGATCACTGGACGCGGCTGCAATAACGCCTGCACCTTTTGCCGCGATCCCCAATTGATGTACGGTTACAACCTGCGCAATCGAACCGCCCTCAAAGTGGTCGATGAAATGGAATATGGCTTGAAAACCCATCCGCAGATCCGGGAAATCATGTTCGAAACAGATACCTTCGCGGCTGATCGAAAGCATGTTACGGAAGTTTGCAACGAAATTATGAAACGCGGTATCAATAAAAAAATTACCTGGTCCTGCAATATGCGGGTCAATACGGATCTGGAAGTGCTGCCGCTGATGCGCGAAGCCGGCTGCCGCATGCTCATGACCGGTTTTGAATTTGGCTACGATGAAGGATTGCGCGCCATCCGTAAAGGCGGCGTCAGTGTCGACATGGCCCGCCGGTATGCGGTTGAGGCGAACCGTTTGGGTTTCACCATCCACGGCTGTTTTATGATCGGCGCTCCCGGCGAAACTCGCGAGACCGCCCGCAAAACTATTAACTTTGCCAAATCCCTGCCCTTGGACACTGTTCAGATCACCGGTGTCGCGGCGTATCCCGGAACGTCCCTTTACAAATGGGCCAAAGAGAACAGCTATCTGCGGGCCAATGATTGGCGCGAATGGCTTAACGCACAGAAGGAACAGCGCACGCTTTTGAGTTACCCGCAGCTCTCCAGCGAAGAGATCGATGAATTTATTGACCGCGGCCTCAAAGAATTTTATTTACGACCAAAACAAATATGGGAAATGTTCATTTCCATTCACTCGCTCGGAGATTTTTTAAGAAAATTGCACGGCTTTAAGGCATTTGTGGATTATTTTACGAAAAAACTGACCGGATGTTTTAAGCAGCCTTCCGCACCCAAGACAAACTCGGCCGTGGTGACCCCAACGACTTCATAATTTTCTGCTTCGGCGTTGACAATTTTTTTTACGTATGGTAAATTTTTAACACGATATTAAGCAACCTAGAGGAGGATAAGATGGCACACATCGTTACTGAACCATGCATTAAATGTCGCTATACCGACTGCGTCACAGTTTGCCCGGTAGATTGCTTCCATGAAGATAAAGAAATGCTCGTCATTGATCCGGACGTTTGTATCGACTGCGGCGCTTGTATCCCGGAATGCCCTGTCCAGGCTATTTATGCCGAAGCCGATGTCCCGGAAAAATGGAAGAGCTTTACGCAGCTCAATAAAGAAAAATCCCCGACATTGCCCAGCATCACCGAGAAGAAAACGCCGTTGGCACCACCCAAATAGCTTTGTGTCTTGGTTCCCGCCGTTTGTTTATAAATTTTAAAAACAGACGGCGGGTTATCGCCTTTACTAATTATGGCATCCCCCTACGATCATTACAAAGCTGTTCCCAATCCCCCGGCCAAATTTTCTGAGAAGAAGAAAAAACCTAAACTCGTCGCCGTCGTTGACGAGGACAATTGCACGGGATGCCAGGCGTGCGTCCCTTTTTGTCCGGTGGATTGCATCGCCCCGGTGCCGAAAGATAAATACAACATCCCCATTCCCCCGGTACAGATCAAATTCAACGAATGCATCGGCTGTTCGGTGTGTGCGCGCGTTTGTACTAATTTGACCTGGGATGCTATTGATATGCTGACGATCAATGAATTTGAGGCCGTTCATCACATCGAATTAACGGACGATAAGTTCCCGCCTTACGGAATACCCAAAGCTCCCAAAGCAACCTGACCGAGGATCTTCGCATGTGGTTTTTCATGAATACCTGTTACGTATTTAGCCTCATCTCCTTTGTGATGCTGCTCGTTGCGTTCTTTCAAAGTTTTTTAAAGTTTTATGTCTTTGCGGCGAATCATTTGACATTCATGATTTTAACCAGTATCATTTATCTCTTTACCGAAACGCTGGTGATATTCTTCTTTGTGGGGACCGGCGTCAGTATCAAAGAATATGCCCAGGCGCACCATTTAGACGCACAATTCCAGAAAAAGTCATTCGCGGTAAAAATGAAAATTTATCCGCCTTTGTTGCTCAACATGCTTTTTTTGATCATTTTGTTTATCCTGGTGGGTGCGGTGGATACCGGACATATCGCCTCCTGGATTTATCAGTTTTATTTTGCCTTTTGCATCTGGCATTTTTTGTACTCCAAAAGGATACAAAATGACTGCTTCCGGACCAATACCGAGAATATTCTGGCCATGTCCGGTGTTGCAGGGAAATAATAAATGTACTACGTCGGAAAATTATTTCAGGCTGCCGGATTGACCATCGTTGGCTTTGATTTTGTACGGACGTTCCCGAACGTGATGAGTCGTCAGGTCTTAACGGTCGGGATCATTCTCTTCGCGGTCGGTTGGGGGATCAATCGGTTTCTTTTAAGGGCTAAATAGCTATGCGCACGATACTCAAATTTGATACTGGAGCGGACGGATTTTTAAAGATGATTTTTACCTTGGCCGTCTTTGCCATATTCGTCCTGGGGGCAGGGATTTATTTTCTTATCACAACTTTTGGAGCGCGTTAAGATGGGATTTTCGGAAAGAATAGAACATTTAAAGCAGAAATGGGAAGTACGAAGTAACCTTGATTTTTTTCTCATTATGGCCGTCTTCTCACTCGCCGGGATGAATGTCACGCTGATGCGAAAACCTATTTTCCACTTACTGGGATTGACCGCGCACACCGCCCTCTGGATCAAAACCGTGGCCTACATTTTGTTTATCTTCCCTACCTACCAGGTTTCCCTATTGTTGTACGGATTGCTCTTGGGACAATTCAATTTCTTCTGGGAAAAAGAAAAGAAGCTTTTCAAATTCCTCTCCCAAAAAATCCTTAAAATATATACAGCATCAAGTAAATAAGAACACCCGTCACGGAAACATACATCCACACCGGCAACAGCCACCGGGTAATGCGGGTATGTTTGACGAAGTTTTTTTTGACAGCATGCCGCACCGCAAGGATGCTGAAGGGCAGGATGATCATGGCTAAAGGCGTATGGGTGAGAAGAATAAAGAAATAAATGACCCGCAAAATTCCTTCGTGCTGGTATTTGGTAACACCCTGCACCAAGACATGATACGTGACATAAGAACAAAGGAACAACGCTGAAGCCGTGAGAGCTGCGACCATATATTTTTTATGCAGCCTCTGGTCCTTAGCCCGGATCGCTCTCCAGCCTAAAAAGAGAAAGATTGCTGCCAAACCGTTCAAGCTTGCATTGATCGTCGGGAAAATCGGCACCGGCATTTTTACTGCTCCTTTAAGACACGAAAAACATCTTTGAACAATTTCTGCACGGCATTTGTTTCAGTGCCGTCGTAATACCCGCGGATATTGGAATACCGGTCGACCAGAATGAAATAGCTGCTGTGAAAGATCGATTCTTCCGCGGAACCGACTTTAAAATTTTTGATCGCCAAATCTTCGATATCTTTCCGCGGTCCGGTCAAAAAATACCAACGGTTAGTATCCGCATCATATTTCTTGGCAAACTGCGCAAGGACCGAAGGCGTGTCGTATTCGGGATTTACTGAAATGGACACCATGGCGACATCGTTCAACAAACGGTAAGATCGATGCAGGGATGCCATATTCTTTGTCATCACCGGGCAAATGCTGCCGCACGTTGTAAAAACAAAATCCAGCACCCAGACCTTCCCCTTCAACTCTTTTGAATCAAAGGCTTTTCCTTGGCTGTCCACCAATTGAAAATCACCGACCTGACCCAAAATAGGGATCGCCGGCTTTTGGACGGCCTGCTGGAAAAAATATACGGAAAAAAATAAGAATAAACCGATGGCGCTGAGGATAACGGTAATGATAATGTTTTTGGATTTCACGGCAGGAAGAATTCTAAAATTTTACATCCAGGATGATTAAAAAAAGCAAGGCCGGCAAATACAAGACCGTTGCCTTGAGCAGTTTCCGCGCGTCGCCGTGGGATTTTGTTAAGGCCAGTATCCCTCCCAAGGCGAGCATAAAAATTCCCATTAATAAAGCACCCGAAAAATAAAGCTTTCCGGACATACCTAAGAGCGTCGGCATAACTGATACCGGGATCAAAAATACAGAAAACACAATAATCTGCAAGAAAGTCCCGCGCCCATCCGGCTGCACAACCGGAAGCATTTTAAACCCGCCGCGCTGATAATCTTCCTTAAACATCCAGGCAATGGCATAAAAATGGGGGTGCTGCCACAAGAATAAAATGGCAAACAAAACCCAGCCTCCCAGAGAAAGATCCCCCGTCGCTGCGGCCCAACCGCCCAGCGGCGGCAAAGCACCGGGGATCGCTCCGATCGAGGTGTTGAGCCAGCTGATACGTTTCATCGGCGTGTAGACAAGGACATACAAAAAAGCAGAAAGTAAACTTAAGAAAGCTGTCAACAGATTGGTTTTCCACCAGAGCGTAAAAACCCCGGCCAGAATAAGAACGATCCCAAAAATCAGGGCATCGGCGGGCTGGATGACCCCCATAGGGAGAGGCCGATTGCGGGTGCGCAGCATCTTAGCATCGATATCGCGCTCCAGATAATGGTTCAGCACCGCTGAGCCGGCGCACACCAAGGCAACACCCAGCAATAAAAAAAACAATTCTATAAAAGAATGGATCCCTCTACCCCCTAAGAAAAAACCCAGCGTTGTCGTGACCAAAACAAGCGTCAAGATCCGTGGTTTGGTCAAGTCGATGTAGGCAGCAATCATGGGTGACTTCTTAAACATGGTTATTGTTCAAAACTTTCTTGAATTTTTTAAAAGATACCGGTGAAACCCGCAGCGCCAAAAGCACCGCCGCGCCCAAAGTCGCCGCGCCCACCATCACATGCAGGGTCGTCACATGGGGCGACTTCTGTGTTACCACGGTTAGGACACCTAATATTATCTGTGATATGACTAAAAAATCAATAAGAAAGATGGTCCGCGTAACAATGATTTTATTTTTAAACTCTTTCCCGCCCTGCCACGTCAACACAATGACCGTAACGGCGATCACCAGGGCTCCCAGACGGTGTAAAAAATGGATGAGGATTTGGCCTTTTGTGACCGGATCCAAATCATGTTCAAACCGCCACAGATTGACCCAAGCGACCATATTTTCATCAAAAGTCGGCCAGAAGCTCCCTCCCATTGTCGGAAAATCCGGGATCGCCAGGCCAGAACCGGTGTGGCGCATAACGGCTCCGATCAAAAGCTGCAGATAAATGATACCGATCAAGAAAATGTTCAACTTCAAAAATCGGGAATTAAAGAAAATTTCTTTTTCATTTTCGCGTGTTTGTCGCTCTTGAGATTGGCTATAGGCCAAAAATATTGTCAGGAGAAAGAACGTCTGCGCCAGCATTCCATGCGCTACCGAAACCGGCGTTGGCAAAAAGAAAAGGACGGTGATGCCTCCTAAAATCCCCTGCACAATGACCGCTCCCAACGCTATAAAACCCAAAATCTTCACCCACAAACGTTTTTCCCATAACCCCAAACACCCGGCCAGACACAGCATCAAAAATCCTACGGTTGAAGCGATCATCCGGTGACCATGTTCATAAAAAACACCCCCCACCATCGGCGGAAAGAGTGTTCCGTAAGACAACGGCCAATCCGGGACAGCCAAGCCTGATCCGGTGCTCGTCACAAGCCCTCCGGCAAAAATCAGAAACAGCGTTGAGAAACACACTGTTTTGGAAAATTTTCTAAGAAAAATGTGTTTGGGAATCATGCAGGGAGGACAAATTGTAGTGTTGGGATGGAATAGTTACTTTAATTCCAGAAATCGTCCGAGCCTTCTTCATCCGACGGGTTTGCTGCCGTCTGTTCATCGAGCCAGGATTTAAAATCTGCCTCATTATGGATGGTCAAGAACCCTTTCATACGATAATGGCCGAGACCGCACAATTGGGCACAGGCAATTTCGAAATTACCGGTTTTCGTCGGAGTAAACCATAACGGGATACTCATCCCCGGGATAGCATCCTGCGTCACACGCATCACAGGCACCTTAAAACTGTGGATCACATCTTTAGTCGACAAACGGATAAGCGCCGGACGGCCGATCGGTAAATGCAATTGATTGATTGTCAAGATATCATCCTTCCCCGCCGCGTCACTGGAATCTAACCCGATGGGATTGGATTGTTGGTCCACAAATTCCGGACTTGTTCGGCCAAATTTTCGATCCGGGCCGGGGTAATGGATATTCCAGGCAAATTGTTCTGCGATCACTTTAACTTCCACGATATCGCTACGTTGCGGCAAGGCATTAACCTGCTTCACCCAAAACGGGATAGAAAACCCGATCAACAAAAACGCTTCAATAACCGCGACCCCTACTTCAATAGCGCTTGAGACATGGCTGTGCGTTCCATGATAATTAGCTTTAGGATGACTGCGGCGATTAAAACGAATCAGAACGTAAACAAAGAATATCCCCCATCCGATAAACAAAGCGAACATCAAGAAATGGACCAAATAGAGCATCAAATCGATTTCATGACCATGCGCCGAGGCACTGATCGGCAGAAAGAACATCTCACGCAACTCCATCCCAAACTCCTTTACACCATTAAGAAAATTTTTGCATTAACTTGGAACGTTTTCGAAAAGAAATAAAAAATTGAATGAACAACCCGATAACGACCGTCAGCACCACCAACAAGGTCAATATCCCCCCTACCACTCCCGTGGTCAGTTTAGAGTCAGCCGCTCCAAAACACGCCTTGCAGGCCAATGCCCCCGCAGGGCGGATAATGTCTAACATGGCAAACAGCGCTTGGGCAAAAAAAACGGTTCTTATTTTCATTTTAATAAGTTTTTGTTTTTTTAATAAACTGCACCAGATAAAATGAAAGCGCCAAGCCGGCAACGAACGAAAGGGCTGCCACCCCCAGATAAATACTCTGACCGCTGTTGTTGGAGAATTGAAAAGACCAGCCGGCAAAAAAGAAAGCCAGCAAAATCGAAACGCAAATAAAAAGTATGTGAAAGCCTCTCAAGGACATAGTTCTTTAATGGTGCTCTGTTATGGTATTTGTTGGCCCGCCAAGCATCTCAGTGCCCACCAAGCGGTCATGTGTGCCATAAAGGGTTAAGAACATCATAGCAATAAAAAAGACTACAGTAAAAACCAAAATAACATATATCATTTTCTTCTCAGAAATCAGATGCATAAAATAACACGCCACGAGCGACGCTTTAATTGTGGCAATAAATAAGGCCACCGCGATCGCCAGGATAAGCCGCATATGAAAATAGCTTACCAATACCGTAACAATCGTCAAGAACATCAACCCAATAAAAACAAAAACATAACCCTTTACTTCTTTTTTAACATCATGCGCATCGCTCGACATAGCTTCCCCTTTATAATAAGTACATGACCGGGAACAAAAAAATCCACACCAGATCAACAAAATGCCAATATAGGCCGGCAACTTCAATGCGATTGGTAAAACGGGCCGGATCTTCTTTCCACATCACGGCCCCGGGCCCCCATAGATAGGAATTAACGATAATCCCGCCAATAACGTGGATCGCATGCAGACCCGTCATAGTAAAATAGATCGCCATATAAGTGCTGGTCCTGGGAAAAAGATGATGCGAAAATTTTGCATTATACTCAAATCCTTTAACCACAAGAAAGGTCAAAGCAAGAAGGATGGTCAGGCCTAAGAATAATTTAAAACGGGCCAGATTTTCTTCCTTAAGCGACGCCCAGGCAAAGACCATCGTTACGCTGGACGTGATTAGGACAATTGTGTTAAATGTTCCGATCGGCACTGAAAGCAAGGTTGACCCATGCGGCCAATCCACGGCCCCGATACGCAACAGAATATAAGAAGAAAATAAGGCACCGAAAAGCATCACTTCGGAGGCAAGAAATAACCATATCCCCATTTTGGCGTTATAAAGTCCAGTATCCGGCCGTGGTTTTGAAATATACGGAACAATGGCAGACATAAACACTAACTCCCATAGTTAAACGACTGTTTTTTCATTCTGCGGAGTAAAATCCTTCGAGGCCCCAGGGACACTGTATTCATAAGGGTCACGGTATACGGTAGGAATAGTTGTAAAATTTCCATGTCCCGGCGGTGTCGGAGTCGCCCACTCCAGGGTCGTTGATTCCCAAGGATTGTCATTTTCCACTTTTTTACCGGTAAAAAGACTGCCGATTAAATTAATAACAAACGGGATCTGCGCTATAGCCAAAGCCCAAGCAGCAATTGACATGACAACATTCAAATGCAGTGTCCCTTGGGCATGCGCGTATTGCGCCCCGCCGTCATAAAGTCTTCGTGAAACTCCCGCTAACCCCTGGATCATCATCGGCATGAAAATGAAGTTCATACAAACTAAAGACGGCCAAAAATGTATTTGCCCTAAGACCTCATTCATCTTCCGGCCGGTCACTTTAGGGAACCAATAATAAATCCCGGCGAACATGGCGAATATGGTTCCCGGGGCAACCACATAGTGGAAGTGACCGATCACATAATATGTATCGTGCAAATGGATGTCCGGCGTGTTCAAGCCTAACGGCAGCCCGGTCAACCCACCGATACCAAACATCGGCAAGAAGGCCAAAGCAAAGAGCATGGGCGTGTTAAAGCGAATGGATCCTCCCCATAAGGAAATAAAGAGGCACGTTAAAATGATAACCGACGGGATCGAAATAATCATCGTCGTCGCCTGGAAGAAGGCACTGATCGCTGTTCCCATTCCGGTTAAATACATATGATGTGCCCATACGATAAAAGAAAGAAAGCCCAAGATCAATAACGCATACACCATGGATCTATATCCCCACAAAGGCTTCCGGCTATTATTCGCGATAACTTCAGCGACAATTCCCATAGCCGGCAAGATCAAAACGTAAACTTCCGGATGCGCCAAGAACCAAAACAAATGCTGCCACAAAAGTGAGTTCCCTCCCCCGCTGACTTCTAGAGGCTTACCACTCACCACTAAACCGCTCGGCAAAAAGAAACTTGTATGGGCTACCCGGTCCATAAGCTGCATGACACCGGCCGCTTCCAAGGGCGGGAATGCCAATAATAAAAGAAAAGCTGTTACCAACTGAGCCCAAACAAAAAACGGTAAGCGCATAAAGTTCAGACCAGGAGCGCGCAGCTGAAAAATCGTTGTAATAAAATTGACCGCGCCTAAAAGAGACGAGGTGATTAAAAAAACCATGCCGATAATCCACATGGTCTGTCCAAATGAAGCAATATCTGCCAACGGAGGATAAGAGGTCCACCCGGAATTGGCCGCCCCTCCCGGGACCATAAAGCTGATCAACATGACCCAACCGCCGACAAAAAAGCACCAATAGCTTGCCATGTTGAGTTTTGGAAACGCCATGTCCGCTGCCCCGATTTGTAACGGAACAATATAGTTGCCAAAGGCCCCAACGGCCAACGGCACGATTCCCATAAAGACCATGATAGTGCCGTGCATGGCACCCAACTGATTATAAAATTCCGGTAGCATCACTCCTCCGGGAAGAGTTTCTTCAGCAAAATTGCTTCCTGAAACATGGAAAATGTGCAAACGGATCCAATCCACTGCTTTGCCTAAAACTGGCCATATATCACCGACATGCGGAATGGCTTGGCCCGGATACGCTAATTGCCAACGCATCAGCATCATGAGCCAAAAGCCAAAAAAAAGAAAAAACAAAGCAGTAATGCCATATTGCAATCCGATCATTTTGTGGTCGGTGGCAAAAATATATTTTCGCCAGAAACTTAGTTCGTGGGAATCATGGGTGGGATGATTATCGTGGCTCATAATTCTTGAGTTATTTCTTTTCAGGTTTTGTGAAAGTAAAGTTGACCTCTTTGGTTTCGCCTTCCGCCAGGGTGACGGATTGAACCTGCGTTCCTAATTTTTCGTGCCAGGCTTCAACTTCATAAGTGCCGGCCGGAAGGTCCGCGATCGCGAATTTACCGTCATTTTGGGTCGTCGAGAAATACGGATGCTCCATAACGGTCAACCAGGCGGTCATCCACGGATGGACGTCACATTTGAAAGCAAACATCCCTTCTGCTTTGTCAAAAACCTTCGTTGTTTCGGTGCGGAATTTAGGCATGGCGAGATTAAATTCGGTGTTCACTTTGGATAGGGCGTGAACATTATGCAGTGTTCCATCGGGGTTCAAGATCTTAAGTGTTTGGCCGACCATAACTCCAGCCACGTGGGGGGTGTACCTGCAGCCTTCCTGATCAAGGACAACCGGTTCTTGCGGGACCGGATATTGTTTTTTGGCTAAACCGCTTTTTACCTGGACAAAAACATTCGCCATGGCATTCCCCTCTCCCACCACGAGCGTCTCCGGAAAAACTTTACCGCTGTGTTTGGTCAAGCAGATGGGATCGGCATCCATTTTGATTTCTTTGAAGCTGGGCACTTCCCCGTCATATTTGACTGTTCCATTGATCGTTCCTGCCTGGGCGGCAACGGCTCCCAGTCCTAAAATCATGAAAAAAACAACTGCTAACCTTTGTAAAATACGCATAAAAAAACCTCCTGTAGTCCGTTTTAAAATATCTTTCAGCGTACTACAGGAGATTTTTTTTGTCAAGCAGGTATTGAACTATTTAGCGCATCTTCCCTTGATTATCTGCCTCCTTTGAACAAAATCGGGTTCTGACTTCCCTGATAAAATGGGACTGGCTCCGGAGGAATGTAATAATTGTTGCCTGACAAGGAAGCTGCCCGGTCAACCAAGCGCAAAAATTCACCGCGGTAGCCCCAAGGGTCATTGCCGATGGCACCCTGTGCCCTTTGCGTGGCATTGTGATAATTAGCGCTTCCCCGGTGCGGAGAATTCTTGAGCAGCAAACCAAACTCGGCAACCGCCGAAGCGAATTTAAAATTATTAGAGACATAAGACCACCCCACCTGATTTGGAATAAGTGTACGGCTGAGCAAACGACTTACCGAACCGTTGGGGTCCTTATAGCGCAATTTTACTGTCATTAACTCGGCGTTGGACTTGACCTTTACCTCTTGATATTTCAACGGATCGACCTTCCGCGTATCATCGACAAAAGGCTGATACAAGCTCGCCGGAACGATTTCATAAAACGCCGTGACCGAATGCCCGGCCCCCAGTTCACCGGCATCTTTGGTGTCGTCATTGAAGTCCTCTTTCGCCAAAACCCGGTTTTCATAACCGACAAGTCGGTAAGATTTCACATGTGCCGGATTGAATTCCACTTGAATTTTGACATCCTTGGCGATCGGGAAAAGCATGGTTCCCAATTCCTGCACCATTACTTTATGGGCTTCCTGGTTGGTATCGATATAGGCATAATTACCGTTGCCTTTATCCGCCAATTTTTCCATCTTGGAATCTTTATAATTGCCCATGCCAAATCCGAGCACGGTCAAAAAGACCCCTTGATTTCTTTTTTCTTCGATCAGATTCACCAAATCATTGTCGCTGGATATCCCGACATTAAAGTCTCCATCCGTCGCTAAAATAACCCGGTTATTGCCGCCGCGGATAAAACTCCTTTGGGCGACTTGATACGCCAGCTGAATCCCCTGACCGCCGGCGGTAGAACCGCCCGCCTGCAACCGGTCGATCGCTGACAAAATAAGAGATTTTTGATCTCCGGAGGTGGAATCCAGCACCAACCCGGCTGATCCGGCATAGACGACAATCGAGACCCGGTCTTCGGACCGCAGGCTGTTGACCAACATGCGGAATGATTCCTGCACCAGCGGCAATTTGTTCGCTTGGGCCATCGAACCGGACACATCGATCAAAAACACCAGATTGCTTGCCGGCAGGCGGTCATGCTGTAAATTTTTTCCCTGCAGACCGATCAAAACCAAATTGTTTTGCGGATTCCAGGGGCAGGGTGCTGCTTCCATGGTGATGGAAAACGGCTGTCCCCACGATGGCTGCGGGTAATCATAAGTGAAATAATTGATCATTTCTTCGATACGGACCGCATCGCTCGGCGGCAGTTGCCCCTGAGTCAAAAAGCGGCGGACATTACTATAGGAAGCCGTGTCCACATCGATCGAAAAAGTAGAAAGCGGATCGGCCTTTGCATCAAAGAAATTGTTCTCTAAAGTGCGGCCGTATTCTTCGGTATTCAGCGGCTGCTCATAATAATACTGCGGGTAATTCACCGTTAGTTCATCGACACCGCCGCCTCCCCAGTATTCTCGGGCGTATTGTGTGGCTTGTTTCCCCATGACCATTTTCTGAGCAGCGAGCGGAGGTGCACCGGAAATAATACGTCGCTCCACATCACTATTTTTCCCTGCGACTTCAAAATTCATTTGGTCTTTTAAATCATAATTTGTCGAAAGATAATACGGCTCATATTGTATCGTGGCGCCCTTTCCCGCGACAATTGCCTGATTTCCTGGACTGAATTTATCACCGATAGAATCGGTAGCTGATTTGAGCGCCAGCTGATCTTTGCCTCTTTCGGCAGTTAACCCGCTCACGCTGGATTTTACTTTTGCTAATTCGCGGGCGATAACATCTTCTTTTTTATTTTGTGCTAGCTGTGAAACTTCCGTGCGAGACCCTTGCGCGGCCTTGATCCCGCTGTGGATGGATTCATTCAGTTTAGCTATTTGCTGATGCCCAGCGGGCTGCAGCATGTTATTGTGAAGCACTACCGCAAAAAGGATCAAGGCAACCCCGGTCGCCCCGATCGTTACCACAGAAATATTGCTTTTCATATGAGATTCCTCCTTCGATTTTAGGTCCAAAAACCGTTTGTTAATTTTTTGTTCCAAATCGAGAGAGAGGTTTTCTGCATTCCATTCTTTGAGAGAAGAGGATAATTTCTGCAATTCCTGCAGATACTTCTTACATTCGGCACATTCCTGAATGTGCTGTTCGACTATTTTACTTTCGGCGGCGGTCGCTTCCCCGTCATGATAAACCGAAATCAATTGGCGTAAATCGTTATGGTTTTCCATTAGAGTCCCCCCTGCATGAAAGATGCCAAACCTTTGCGCAATTGTTCGCGCGCCCGAAAAATCAGCACTTTCACATTTTCGACAGTGCAATCCAAGACCTCACTGATCTCTTGGTAACTGAGCTGTTCATATTCGCGTAAAATGATCGCTTCTTTTTGCTGCTGCGGCAATTGTTCAATGGCCTGTTTCACCTGGCCCGACATTTCCTTGATTTGGGCCGGCCTGTCCGTAACCGCGTTGTCATCCGGGATGGTCCATTCTGCAAAATCCCCTTGGTCCTTTTTCTGAAACCAGGAAGAAACAAACCTTTTCCGTTTGCGCAACCGGTCAAAACAGGCATTACGGATGACCACATACAGCCAGCTGGTGAATTTCACATCCGGCTGGAACGTGTATTTTTTAGTGAACAACGCAAAAAACACATCCGCCGTGACATCCTCGGCATCGGCCCGGTTGGCCAAAACCCGAAAGGCATAATTAAAGACTAATTTTTTATGGCGTGAAAACAGCATTTCTATAGCCTTTGTGTTTCCTGCAAAATATTCTTTAATAAGCTGTTCGTCGTTTTGCTCCATATCCTCTTCTCTTACCTTTGCTCTCTCTCACCCTATTAAACGCGGGCCGGGCCTAAAAGTTACATTATTTTTTAAAAAATAATTCTTAACGCAAATCATTAATTACTAAGCACTTATGAACTATTCTATCACCTGTATCTATCATATTTGAGCCCGATATGATGTAAAAAAGATTTCAAGCGCGCCGGGATCACGAAACCCCGGAATTCACTCGCACAGCGATAGCACACCGCATAATTCGGCAATCTCCGGTAAATCAGCCAATCCCAAAGAGCAAACACCGGCAGGCTCAGCCCATAAGTCAACGGTACCAGCACGATCCCGATCAGCATGATAAAACAACCCAGCGCCTGATTAAAATCCTTCTGCACCCAGAATTGTTTGCACTCGCACACCGGACACTTTTCAAAAACAGACTCAAGCGTTTCGACCCTTCCCCACCGGCTCGCGCAATTAGGACAGCTAATATTCTGGGGCAGTTGCACTTCGACGATTTGAAATCTTTGACACTGTGGGCACTGACGAGAAATAGTAAATATCACAGAATAAAACCAAATTTTATTAAATAATATTTATAAGTCAAATCGCCAATAAAAACAGCGCTCAAAATTGCGTAAAGAATCCCTGTGGTGGCTTGCGTATTTTTTGCATCCAACGTACCATTGACAAAATAGAGCCCGGCTAGAGGGAATATCGTCCCAAAAAATAACGCAATCCATAAGAAAAATCCATCCGTGGTCAGCATAAATTGATACAAAAAAATTTCATCACCAACATAAATCACACGGAGAGTCACCAATTGCAGTAAGTCAAAAGATAATCGAAGCAGAGCAAAAAAACCAAGAACCTGCGTTGCCCGTTTCAAATGGTGCAGTGATAAGCCGTGAACATTCAAATACCAATGGCCTAAATTCATAGCAAAGATTGCTGAAATTAATACAAATCCCCCAACCAGTGTGACCACGGCCGAATCAATGGCCAAGGAAATTGTAAACGAACCGCAAATCGGTTGGACATCTCCATTAATGATTTCGGGGAGGTGTGCCAATATCCCTGGGCGAACATAGTACGCTTGCCACCCAAACAAAAGATAAGCGCCCAGACAGCACGGCAACGTCAGCACAGCCGGATGAGGATAATCCCTGTGCCAATAAAAAAATGTGATAAGAAGAAGTGAGCTGACCCAGACAACGCCTAAAATACGAATCAAGGCAAGCTGGTTATTAATAAAAAGAGGACTGTTCGCAAAAAAAGAAAAAACAACAATGCCGGCGACACAACACGTCAATCCAAGATGAAAACGATGAAAATATTGCTTAAGCGGATTATCCACACTGATCCAAAAACAGAGTGGATAAAGGACGGCAAAGGTTAACGCACTTAAGGTCAAAATGGTCGTGAGCATAGAGAAACGAATCGGAATTACAGAAAACTATTCCGGCTGAGTAACCGACAGCGAAGGTTTAGTTGTCTGGGTTTCCGTTTGGGGCATTGCCTCAGCCTCTGCCGGCTTTAGCGGACCTGTCGATTTTGGGCTTTGGGGTCGGGCATCGACCGCTGGATGTTTAGCAGATAAAGTTAAAAAATAATTTCGTAAGACTTCGATTTGTTTATTTTCATCACCCTGGAGGACATCTTCCGGACCCGATTTATCAAAGCTCGCCGGATCAAAGAAAGTTGGCATCTTGGTCCCCGGAAGAAGCGCCTGGGGATCCTTGAGCCATTCGCTGATCCATTCTGGTTTCAGACGGGTCCGGGCCAAGGTAAAATTGGGCGCCCAACTTTCCTCTGAGCCAGCTGGCATCTTATCTCCGACTATGTGGCACTTGCCACAGTCGAAGTATTCCGCTGAGAACAACTTTTCGCCCGCGACGAATTCCTCGGGCGATAATTTAATATCAACTGTCTCCGTGTATGGAAATTCCTGCTTATCCAAGGCGTTAAAATATTTGACCAACGCATTCAAATGCGCGGCATTGAAACGGTACGTGGGCATGCGCACCTTCAGCCAGGGACGGATCGTGACCGGTTCATGCAAAAAGTTAAACAGCCATTCCGTCTGCACCTTCTTTCCTTCCCCGATCAAATTCGGCGGACTAAAACTGGTCGTCAAGGCCTGGGCATCGCCTTCACTGCGGTTATCAAAGGCCATGAGCCATTGCGTTACGCTGGATTGAATGGCGCCCCCTTCTCCTTCCATAATATGACACCCCTGACAATTGAACTGCCGGATAATTTTCTGGCCTTCTTCGATATAAATATTTTCCGGGGTCTGCGGTTTCATTTTGTCGGGGGCCGGTTTGTCTTTGACAAAACCCAACAGGGCCGTCGTAATGGCTCCTGCCTCTTCCTCGGTGAAATCAAAATTTGGCATGCGCAATTTGTCTTCGGGCGCTTTAACTTTCCCCTCATCAAAGATCCGCGGTTCCTGCAACTTTTGTTTGAACCAGGCTTGTTTAGTGTGGTCAATGTGAATAAATCCAAAATCCAAGCGTTCTGCCGACTTGCTGCCTTCTTCGGTCAGGTCCGTTCCGATAGGTTTATAATTCTCGAATCCTTTGATATTATGACAGGAAAAACAGCCGTAATGGCCGATCAATTTTTCTCCGGCATAAAATAATTTGTCATCCAAATTCATTTTGGCCATTTGGTCGGCGGTTTGTTGGGCCGTGTTCGCCTTGACCATAAATGATTTAACAATTTGATCGACCACGGCCTCATCCAGCGGTGGCACAGGCTTGTTCATCAACTCGACATCCTTATCTTCAGCCAAAAAGGCGGCGGCATCCGCGGCTTCTTCGTCGCTCAAACGTAAATTCGGCATGCGCGTTTCAGGATGATACCGGTTGGGATCTTTAAGCCAATTATAAATCCACACCTTGCTTGTTTTTGCCCCCAGCCCGGTCAAATTCGGCCCGTGCTCCCGCCGTAAAGAATCATTCGTACGCGGTGCGGCGGCCAGTTCGTGCTGCAGATTATGGCAGGCAAAACATCCTATTGAGGAAACGGTCTCTTCACCTTTTTTGGGATCGCCCCACGTCGGCATACTGGGAAGTTTGAATTCTTCACTGGCGGCAAATAAATAATGCACCATGGCCTGGATTTCCTGCTGCCCACGGCGCAGCGATTCAGGATCGCTGTTATTCGATTGATTATAAAATGAGGGCATCCAGGTGTTATGCCTAAACGATTTGGGGTCCTCGATCCAATGGTACGCCCATTCTTTCGAAACTTTTGTTGCCAGATGGGTTAAGTCCGGGCCGGGTTTCGGCCAATCTTTATATTTATCAATCGTGTGGCAGGAATAGCAGCCGGCTTTTTCGATTAAATTCAAACCCAAATTCAGCTTCTCCGCTCCCTTGATTGTTGTCTCACCCGAATGGCACTTAAAACATCCTGCTTCGACATACGGCAACGGATACATTGGTGTTTCCCAATGATGATAAGCTTCCCAACGATATTTTTTCTCCCACGCTTTCTTCTGTTCCTCTGAGGCGGGCGTATGCGCCGTATTGTTAAAATCCGTTCCCCGTCCCCGTCCGCCGTGACAGGTCGTACAGCCGAATTCCTCCAGAGGATGCGCGGAATTGGTCGACAAAAATAATTCTAAGTTCGGATGAGTCCGAAAAGGTTGCGGCGCATCTTTATAATCCGGATTGGTCGCGCCTAAGTGACAGGTCGTGCAGCGGTCCACTTTCGGGACGCGCATAAAATTGACATCATCGGTGATATCGTTGAGGACGATCTGCTCGATTTTCGATTTCGGGCTGGCCAGATCCAAGATAGGTAAATCACGGACCAGATCAGCGACATAATTGGCAAAGGTCATTTGGTCAGGGTCGATCCGGCGCAGCTTTCTTTCTAATACAGCGGCCTGCTTGGACAAATTATTTTCCTGACGCTTTAATTCTTTAGCCTTATTTTTACATTCGGCCTGACGACTGTGCTGTGCAGCGATCTTCTGATCGGATTCTTCGACTTTGAGCTTTAAATCTTGGACACTGCCCTGGAGTTTTTGAAATTGCGGCTCGCGGTGCGCCAAGTTTTCTTTTTTATGAATGGCGTCCTCATAGCGGTAACGGGCGGCATCTAATTCGGCGATCTTAATTTTATAATTGTGCTTCAATAAATCATTTTCGGCCTGCAGGCGTTCCAGCGATTTTTTAACGTCTGCCGAATTGGAACATCGTTCGGCGATCGTTTTTTGGGCGTCGGCGATCTCCTGTTGAAGCGCCTGATACTCCGGCAGGGCCTGGAGCTTGTTGGCTTCGCCGTCGTGCTTGACGCGAGTCTTTTCGATTTCCAGTTCGCGGAATGCCGCTTGATATTTTTTCCAAGAGCGGGAATAATCGTCCACAAAAAGCCAGACCAGGGAAAGGAACAATACGATGCTGGCGATCGCGAATAAACGATTGAGCTTGTTAATATTATAATGACGTTCGTCGGACATGTTTTATTGTGCAGCGATCTCAGATATTGAAAAAGAATTCCGGGATGGCAATAATATATTTAATATTGAACGCCCAGCGCAAAAGCATTTTGATAGGCAACCCGGCGGCCATTAACAACAGCACGGCAAAAATGCTGTACTGCACCGGCCCTAAACGCTCATAAACGCTTTTTAATAATGTTTTTGCTAAAATCAGCGGCATAATGCCGAAATAAAATATCATGACCAAGAATCCCCACAATTCTCGCAGCAGGATATTCGTCGGCAGGCTCATCTTAAGCAGAAGAATATACACCAATTCCGAAAGGTTGACGTTGGTGAGCGCCTCCAATTTGTGAATATCCCAATATTCGAACGGCCCAAAAAAGTTCCAATTCGGCCCGCGCAAGAAAGTCCCGACTAAAATTAAAAAGACCCATAAGACCAGCCAGAAGAAAAGAAATATCGAGATCGCCATTTTCCGGTCCTTAAAGGAATAATAGCCGCTGCCTTTGGGATTATTGTCTAGAAAAGGAATGGCCATGAGCCCGATGATGATCACCGTGGGAAACACCACGCCCGCCAGCCACGGATCAAAATACACGAGCATTTCCTGCAATCCCAAGAAGTACCAGGGCGCCTTGGACGGATTCGGCGAAACAGTGGGGTTCGCCGGTTCTTCCAGCGGAGCCTTTAAAAAGACCGACCACACAACGAGGAAGGCCGCACAGAAAAGCATGGCAATAAATTCAATGTAAACCAGATCCGGCCAAACCAGAACTTTTTCTTGCGCGTCATCGGCTTCATTGGTTTTTTTGCCCTGCTCTATGCGGGCATCGTTTTCCCAGGCCTGCTTCAAGCTCAGCCACAAAAAGAACACCGTCAAGAAAATCAAACCGACAATGGGAACATTATCCGGCTTTGTAACAATTTTTCGAAAATTTTCGTCCGACAGGCCGAATAAAAAAGCTATAAGCAGGGCCGCAAATAAAACAATCCCCCCCTGTTTTGTCCAAACTTTATCCAATCTTAACCACTGATTGATCTTAAATAACCGGTCCGTGGGAGGAAAAATAAAGAAGAAGATCGCGATAATGACCGGAAAAAGGATTTTCGGATCCGCGGCAATATTGATGAGATGTTTGAGAATTTCCATAATTGTTTCGTTTTATTTATTATGTTGGACCGGAGATGCCGCCGTCTTTACGAACCCGCCAAAAATGAACGATCATAAAAATCATAATAACAAAAGGCAGACCGATGCAATGCAGAACATAAAACCTTAATAGTGTCGCCTCTCCGACAAACCGTCCACCCAGCAAAGCAAAACGCGCGTCACTGGCCCCATGCACAAAATTGACGTCCCCTAAACTCAGCAACGCTGCCCCGGGGCCGGAACTTCCGAAAAACGGTGTTGCGCCGGCCATGTTTGAGCCGACCGTGATCGCCCAAATGGCTAATTGGTCACAAGGCAAAAGATAACCGGTAAAACTCAACAGCATCGTAAGCACCAACAATACCACTCCTACGGTCCAATTAAATTCCCGCGGTGGTTTATAGGAACCAGTCATGAATACTCTAAACATATGGAGCCACACGGTAATGACCATCAAATGCGCGCCCCAGCGGTGGATTTCACGCATGATCCCCAAAGGAACTTGCTCACGCAAGTCAATCATATCCCCGTAGGCATATTCGACCGTCGGGCGGTAATAAAACATCAAAAGGATCCCGGTGACCGTTAAGACCAAAAACACAA
>MHGP01000014.1:0-14814 GCA_001805615.1 Omnitrophica WOR_2 bacterium RIFCSPHIGHO2_02_FULL_48_11 | reverse complement strand
TAAACGCACCGGATGCAAATGCAAAAATACATTGTTTAAAACAACCATCATCCGCTGCCGGCGGTTCCGCGGAACCCCAGTACGGAAAATAGCCCGTCCGACCTGCGTTTCGTAAAAACGGTCCAGTAAACTTTTTTTATCTTTTTGTTCGTCCGCCATGCCTTTTCTCCTATACGACCAAATATGATTCGGGGTCGTTCCATTCCCCTTTTTCTTGTTGAAATTTCTTAGTTTTATCGATGATGATTTGGCCGTCGTCAGCTAAGTAAATCTTAAAACGTTCCAACGGTCGCGGGGCCGGTCCTTCAAAATTGATCCCTGTTTTGTAAAACCCGCTGCCGTGACAAGGACATTTAAATTTGCTTTCCGGTCCCAGCCAATTGGGAGTACACCCCAAGTGCGTGCAGACGGTCGAGAGAACATAAATCTTTTCATTATCCCGGGCCACCCAGACACCGTATTTATCTTTCCAACGCTCTGAGACTTCTCCAATAGGATATTCATCCGGAAACCCGGCGCGGAAACTTTGTTTAGGTTCAAAAAGGACATTGGGGAACATAAAACGCAAAAACATGGCACCATAACCGCCGATCGCCGCAATAAAAGCCACCCAGCCGACCGTTAACCATTTAATGAAAGCACGGCGATCCATGGATTCTAAATCGGGGGCCGCTGCTTCGGAACCAGCGGGCTTGGCCGCATCGGCAATCGTACGATTGATCGGCTCTGCCACAATGGCCTGTGAAGCTTTCACTTGTTCCGGGGTCACAACGGGTTTCGGCGGCGCAACCGGAGCGGGCTTAGGAGCCGGCGCTGGAACTGCCGGAGGATTATTAGGATCAGGTTGCGAATTTTCTAAATTCATAGTATCTATTTCTTGTTTATTTTCTTATTCACGTAATCCATGGCGGCGGCACGGACTTTCATGTTCTGGTCCGCCTGTGCTAATTCCTTGATCTCTGCATCCAGCTCAGCCGCCTCTAAAAAAGCCGAACCTTCAATGGCTGCCAAAAGGATCTGGTTCTGTTCCTGTGGATCAACTTCAGCAAAACTCGACAAATATTTCCGATTCAAGAGCTTCGCCAGAATTTCTTTGCCGCTGGCGTCTTTCATATGCGCTAACGATAAAGATGCACCCCATTTTACATTGGGTTCAGAATCATTTAAAGCCTTTTTTAGAATTTCTTTAGAGCTATAATCGCCTATCACTCCTAAAGATACAACAACACCCGAGCGTATCCGAGGATTAGCGTGATTACTGTATTTGCTGAGGACCTGAACCGCGGCTTTATCTCGCAGCATCCCCAAGGCATAGATGATCGCGTAAAGATTTTCTTCTTTTTCACTCTCGATATCCTGGGTCAAAGGGGTTAAAAATTCTGATTTTCCGGTCCGTCCCATCGCCAAAGCCAGATATTGCCGGACGCGGGAATCATCATGCTCCGAATGTTTAAAAGCAGAGATCATTTCGGAAACAAAACGTTCGTCTTTGGGGATTAATTCGGGATTGGCCAGGATCTTGGAAAGTTCAAAAGCCGCCTGCCAGCGCTTGGTCGCTCCCCCCACTTTAACATCATTTAAAAAATCATAAACGGTCTGCTGTTCGCTCGTTAAAAGATGCACGGCGGTGAATAACAGAACGCAAAAGACCGCGATGAGGAAAGGAATGACAAAAAAAGAATGGATGATAACGCTGAAAAATGATTTCTCTTTTTCTTCTTGCGGTTCGGTATTCTCGGTGTGAGCCATGGGAATCTTTAAAAACTATTTCTTTAATTCGGAAAGGGCCCGCTCATACGTTTCGCAGGCAGTGGCATGATCGACAAGGGCAAGGACACTGTGATCAAAAGCAACTTCAACGACGCCGGAATCAATAACAAAAAAATGTTCACGGGTCTGATCTTTCACCCTGATAACCCCGGACTTGACCGCCGCTATCATCGGAGAATGATTGGCCAACACGCCAAATGATCCTAAAATGCCCGGCGCGATTAAAGATTCGGCTTTATTTTCAAAAAATTTTCCGCCGGGACTAACAATGGACAGATCAAATACGTTCACCTTTTCTCCCCCATTACAACGTCTTGGCTTTTTCTAAAACTTCATCGATGCTGCCCACCATATAAAACGCCTGCTCGGGGATGGCATCATGTTTCCCTTCCAGGATTTCTTTAAAGGACCGGATCGTATCCGCCAATTGGACATAACGTCCTTCTTTCCCGGTGAATTGCTGGGCGACATTGAATGGTTGCGATAAAAATTTCTGAATTCTCCGGGCGCGATCAACCGTCCGCCGGTCTTCGTCCGACAATTCATCCATACCCAGGATCGCGATGATATCCTGCAACTCTTTATATTTCTGCAAGGTCTCTTTGACACCGCGGGCAATTGTGTAATGTTCTTCTCCGACAATTTCCGGGGCTAAGATCGTCGAGGAAGAGGACAATGGATCAACCGCCGGATAAATCCCCAACTCGGCAATGGGACGGGATAACTCGGTGGTCGCGTCCAAATGGGAAAACGTCGTCGCCGGTGCGGGATCCGTGTAGTCATCCGCCGGAACGTAAATCGCCTGAATGGAGGTGATCGAACCGGTTTTGGTCGAGGTGATCCTCTCCTGAAGTTCCCCCATGTCTGTTCCTAACGTCGGTTGATATCCGACGGCCGATGGGATGCGCCCTAAAAGCGCGGAAACTTCCGATCCGGCCTGCGTAAATCGGAAAATATTATCAATGAATAAAAGAACGTCCTGATGCATTTCATCGCGGAAATATTCGGCAACGGTCAACGCCGAAAGCGCAACGCGGGCCCGGGCCCCCGGCGGCTCGTTCATCTGTCCATAAATGAGCGATGTTTTGTCGATAACGCCGGCCTCACGCATTTCGCGATAAAGCGCGGTTCCCTCGCGGGTCCGTTCTCCGACCCCGGCAAAAACAGAATAACCGCCGTGTTCTTTGGCGATATTATTAATCAACTCTTGAATGATGACGGTTTTTCCGACGCCAGCTCCGCCGAAAAGACCGATCTTGCCGCCTTTTCGATACGGCGCTAAAAGATCGATGACCTTGATTCCCGTTACCAAAATCGTATCCGATGTGTTTTGTTCCGCAAAGGTTGGAGCTTTGCGATGGATCGGCATTCGTTTCTTTGTTACAATAGGCCCCACCTCATCGATCGGGTCGCCCAAAAGATTCATAACGCGGCCCAGGGTCTCTTCCCCGACAGGCATGCTCATTCCTTCGTTGGTGCTCATGACCGCAACTCCGCGCGTCAACCCCTCGCTGCTGTCCATGGCAATCGCACGAACGACATTATCCCCCAGATGCTGTGCGACCTCGAGAGTCAGGTTCCATTCCTGGTCATTGATAGACGGATTAGTGGTTTTAAGCGCCGTATAGATCGGCGGCAAATTTCCCTCGGAAAAAGAAACGTCGATGACCGCACCTAAAACCTGCGTAATTTTTCCATGGCTTATTTTTTTATTTTCGTGAGAATGCTTCATCATAGTTAAACTCCCTTTTATTTCAATGCTTCTGCGCCCGAAACAATTTCGATTAATTCTTTGGTGATCGAAGCTTGCCGGGCGCGATTACGCAAGAGCGTGTATTTTTCAATGAGATCCATCGCGTTTTGAAACGCCTTGTCCATCGCCGTCATCCGCGCCCCATGCTCACCCGCGGAATTCTCCAACAAGGCATAATAAATCTTAAAATATAAAAATTTTGGAATGAGGAACTGCAGTAATTCCGGCGCATCCGGCTCAAAAAGATAATTGGAGGGATGCTGCGTTTGCGTCGGCGACAAGCTTATGGATTCGATCGGCAAGATCTTTTCAAATGTCGCGGTTTGAGAAAGCGCGTTGTTAAAATGATTATAGGCCAGATACACTTCATCGTAAGCGCCGGCCACAAAAGACTGACTTAATTCCTCGCCGATCATCTTGGCATTCTTGAAATCCGGTTTGGCCGTGACATTCTCATAATATTTGTTGCGGTTGCCCCGGTTTTTGTAAAACATGGACCCTCGCTTGCCGCAAAAACTCAAATCAATTTTTTCGACCGAGGTATTCTTTTCGCGCATCCACACGGCGACTTTTTTGCATAAATTGTTATTAAACCCGCCGCAGAGCCCTTTGTCCGATGTGATAAGCAGAACAAGGATTTTTTTGACCGAAGGCCTGGCGACCAATAAAGGATGCAGAGTGCTGTCAACCGAGGCGCTCAACCGCGCGATCAATTCCGTGAGTTCCCAGGCGTAGAGCTTAGCGCTTGTCTGCGCATGCTGGGCCTGACGAAGTTTACTCGCCGAAACCAATTTCATGGTTTTCGTGATCTTGGAAATATTCTTTAAGCTGGTGATCTTTGTTTTATATTCTTTTAAGGTAGGCATTTTTGAGTTGTCAGCTCTTAGCTTTCAGCTTTCAGTAAAAGATTTTAACTGATGGCTGAAGACTGAAAGCTGAAAGCTATTTAAATGTTCTTTTAAAATCCGTCAGTATTTTCTTCAATTCTTCTTTGAGCGGATCGGTCATCGCCTTCTCTTTATTAAACAGCTTCACCGTGTCCGCGTACGTAGAATCGAGCGCTTCATATAATTTTTTCTCAAAATCTTTCACACTTTTTACCGGGATATCGTCCAGATAACCGTTGACCCCGGCAAAAATAAAAATGACCTGTTTGGCCACGGACAATGGTTCCCGGACACCCTGCTTAATGACTTCCATCAAACGCTGACCGCGGTCGAGTTGTTTGCGGGTGGCCACGTCCAAATCCGTGGCAAATTGCGAAAACGTCGCCAATTCGCGGTATTGCGCCAGATCCAAGCGTAAAGTTCCGGCCGTCTGTTTCATGGCCTTGATCTGTGCATCGCCACCGACGCGGGAAACAGAAATCCCCGGATTGATCGCCGGACGCTGACCGGCGTTGAACAGATCGCCTTCCAAAAATATTTGTCCGTCAGTAATGGAAATAACGTTGGTCGGGATGTACGCCGAAACATCGCTCGCCTGTGTTTCGATGATCGGCAACGCGGTCAAGCTGCCCCCGCCTTTTTTGGCGCTCAATTTTGCGGCCCGTTCCAAAAGACGGCTGTGCAGATAAAAAATATCTCCCGGATACGCTTCCCGTCCCGGCGGACGACGCAGTAAAAGCGACATCTGACGATAGGCCTGCGCTTGTTTGGTCAAATCATCATAAATGATCAAGGCATGACGGCCGCTGTCGCGATAATATTCCGCCATGGCAGTTCCGGAATAAGGCGCCAGAAATTGCATGGGCGCCGGATCCGAAGCGGTCGCGGCAATGATCGTGGTGTATTCCATCGCGCCGAATTTTTTTAAAGTTTCGTACACTTGAACGACCGTCGAGCGTTTTTGACCGATCGCGACATAAAAACAATAAACACCTTCCCCCCGCTGATTAATGATCGTGTCGATGGCGAGTGTTGTTTTTCCGGTCTTGCGATCACCGATGATAAGTTCACGCTGACCGCGTCCGATCGGCGTTAACGCGTCAATGACTTTAATGCCGGTCTGCAGAGGTTCTTTAACGTCCTGACGTTCGATGATCCCCGGGGCCTTCACTTCGATCTGCCGGGATTCCGTCGAACGGATCGGCGCATTACCGTCAATTGCCACACCTAACGCGTCCACGATGCGTCCCACCAGGCCTTCCCCGACCGGGACCGACGTGATTGTTTTGGTGCGCTTGACCGTGTCGCCTTCTTTCACATGAGTATCTTCGCCGAAGACCGCCACACCCACGTTGTCTTCTTCCAAATTCATCGCCATGCCGCGGATGCCGCTTTCAAATTCCACCAACTCTCCGGCCATGACCTGCGACAGCCCGTGAACCCGCGCGATCCCGTCGCTGATGCTCACCACGGTTCCGACCTCATAGGTTTCCGACTTCGTTTCGTAATCGGCTAATTGTTTTTTTAAAATACTAGTTATTTCTGCTGGTTTTAAATCCATGGTTCTTCCCTTTCTAGTACCTTGTTACCTTAATTTTAGATATATTAATCATCAGAGGAACAAGGTACTGTACTGTGTTCTTCTAAACATAACTTAGGTAACACAGTACTAGACCATCAAAACATTTCGCCTGAAATTTTCAAGCTGAGTTTTAACACTACAATCATAAATCACGTCTTGCACTTGGACTTTAAAGCCGCCCAACAAACCCTTATCGATCGCCTGCTGCGGCTCGATGTCTTTAGCGTAAATTTTCTTGAATTTCTCGGAAATAGATTTTACCTGAGATTCTTCCATGGCGCAGACGCTGGTGATCTTGATCTTAAGGATCCCTTCTGCCTGCAAGTACAGTTTTTCAAAAAACGAACAGATCCGTTCCAACCGGCTCAACCTTTTATGCTCAGATAAAAATAAAAGAAAAGACAGAGTTGAAGCGTGGACCTTCCCATGGAACAAAGCCTTTAATATCTCATGCTGACGAAGGACGGGGATGATCGGATTATTGATGAACTGTTTAAATTCCGGAGATTGTTCCAACAATGCCTTGAGCTGATTAACGTCATTTTGAGTCTTGGCGAGAACTTTTGTTTCTTGGGCCAATTCAAAAAACGCTCTGGCATAGCTATGGGCAACTTTATGACTTTTGGTAATCATCGGTACGGAAATTTTTTATGAGTTTATCCATTAATCTTTGATGTTTGGCATCGTCAAATTCTTCTTCCAGAATCTTTTGCGTTAAACCAACCGCGATATTAACGCTTTCTTCCCGCAACGCCATGCGCGCCTTCTCTATATTAGCCTGCAGTTCATGTTGCGCGTTATTAATAACGATCTGCGCTTCATCCCGAGCTTTATGTTCGATGGCTTTGGCGGCTTCCACCGCAGCCTTGCGGGAACGCTCCACGATCTCGCGGGCGTGGTTGTCCGCTGCGGCAACCACGCTGGCCCGGGTTTGATTAATTTTGGCCAGTTCTTCTCCGGCCTTACGGGCATCGTCCAGCGCTTTGCGGATCTTCTCTTCGCGGGCGTCCAAACCGTCCAGGATCGGCTTCCAGGCGAATTTTTTTAAAATCGCCAGCAAAGCAAAGAAGGTTATCCAGGTCAAGAGAGCAACCGTCGCATCCGGAGTTAAAAAGCCAGCTTTATTATGCGACTGCGGCGGCTCAGCTACGCCAATCTCATTTGTCAAATGTTGTTCGGCCATAGAGGTCCCGGTCTATTTTAAGAAGAAGCCTAATAAACAAATAACTAAACCCAAGAACGCAACCCCTTCAATAAAGGCAGCGCCCAGGATCATCAACTTCTGAAGGTCCTTGACGGCTTCCGGCTGACGAGCCACGCCATCCAAGGCCGAAGCGGTGAGCCGACCGATCCCAATGCCCGCCCCCAGAGTGACGAGTCCTGCCCCAACACCTGCGAACAATCCTAATGGTATTCCTTCCATATTTTTGTCCTTTCCTTATTTCTGTTGAACAACTTTAATTTTATTGACCCTGATTATAGTGATACATCCTCAAACTGTAAAGGCGAATAAATTTTTTTCCAATAATTTAAAATTTAATGCTCCGGATGATACATTTGTCCGATAAAAATGGCCGACAAAAAAGTAAAAACATACGCTTGAATGAAAACCACCAGAACCTCCAAAAGATAAATAAATAACGCCAAAAACATCATGGGCAAGGCCACATATCCCAACAAAATAATCAGCCCCAACAAGGCCGCGATCGTTACGTGGCCGGACAACATGTTGGCAAAAAGCCGGATCGTCAGCGCGAACGTTTTAATAAAAAGCCCCAAAATTTCGATCGGGACGATCAAGAAAAGGACCGGCAGCGGAATCCCGGATGGCACAAACGATTTGAAAAATCCTGCCACCCCATGCCGGTAGATCGAACCAAAAACCATAAAACAAAACGTAATAATAGCCAAGGCCCCGGTGACGCTGATGTTGGAAGTGGCGGTCGAAAATAACGGGATCAGCCCCATGAGATTGAGGCATAAAATAAAAAAGAAAAACGTGCAAAACAACGGGGTCATGCGACGGCCGTCCTCTTCCCCCAGATTAACTATACAAATTTCGTCGCGGATATAAACCACGACCGCCTCCAACATGTTGGTGATCCCTTTGGGAACGGCTTGATCCTTCCGGTAAAGCACACAAAAAAGCAGGATTAAGAAAACAAAAGCGATGAGCAGCATAAGGCTATGCAAACTTAAAGGCTGCAACAGATGGACCGGGGGCAGAAAAGGCAGATGCCATTCTTGAGAATTCTGCATGTGGTGCAAGATATGTTCCTGAAAATCAAAACCCATAAAATTTATTTACCTGTAGGCGGTATTTTGGGGAAAAAGATCATATTCAAATTAGAGATATAATATAAAAAGAAAATAAAATTGGCAACAGCAAAAGTAAGAATAAAGGAAATTTTGTTAATTCCCGATTTTGCGAGAACCAGGACAATAAAAATGATTAAAATAAGAAATTTAACAAAATTCCCTCCTAAAAATATCTTAAAGAATTGAAAATTTTCCTTCTTAAGACTGATCCGCTGAATGCAATCGCTGGCCAAAACGTTTAGCAAAGCGGCTGTCCAGCCCAACACTGTCTCGGTCAACACCGTCCCTTGAAAAAAGGCATAAGCCGCTGCCCAACTTACCGCAAAAGATACACCGGCGCTGAGCACGAATAAAAATAAGCGAGGGAAATTATTCACATTTATCATCTTTGTTAGCTTTCATCGATTTTTTTGATCGATTTCCAAACCTCATAAACACAATAAACCAACCCCAACACAATGCCGCCGATGACACCCCAGGGACGCCTTCCCCATTTTTCATCGGCTAAATAGCCCAAGAAGGCGAACGTGAGCATCGCGACACCCATGACCCAACCTAACGAAGGGTCGGCGAAATATTTCTTTTTCTTATCGTTCGGTTTCAATTATGATTTGCTGAACCTTAAAAAACAAAAAACAAAGAAAATCAGCGTGATCGCAAGCAGCATCCCCGAAGGCATAAATTTTTGAGTTTTTAATAGCCGCATCAAAAAAGTACCGGTCAAAAACCCGCTCACCAACGTCAGGTAGAAAAACCCGTTACGTGCGTGAGCCCCCGTCAAGTACAGACCTAAAAAAACCAGCCCCCCGGACACCAATCCCATAATCATGGAGACTTTGCTCCCGGCCTTAGCTCCAAAATACGCACCCATCAATAAAAACAGGCCATACGCTGTAATGATCATTTTGTCCATCATCTCTTCCTCCCGTCATTTTTCCATTTCCTTTCTTAGAAGGAAATGCCGAGGCTCGTCATTAAATTGTTTTAATGACGGCCTTAGTTATACCCGCACATTGATTTCTTGATATAAAACCTCTTTAGCATCCATCTTGCCTGCCCCGGGAGCGCTGCGCAAAGCATTTTCTACCGTATCACCCAAGGCACGGATGAAATCCGGATGACATTCTAGCGCTTTAGTCATGCGGTAATCTTCGATGCCTGAGTCAACGGCCACTTTTCGATACTCCATGTCGATCTCACAGGTTGTTTCGATGTGATCCCCGACAAAAGAAACCGGGATCACTAAAATCTTTTTAATGCCGCGTTTAGCCAGAGCCGTGATAATGGTTTCGGTATTGGGCTCCAGCCACTGGATCGGCCCTACCGCACTCTGAAACGCGATCACCCACGAGTGACTGCGCTTAAGACGCGTCACAATCGCTCCCACGGTTTGGGCGATTTCAAACGCGTACGGGTCTCCTTCATCTAAAAAATATTTCGGCAGCCCATGCGCTGAAAATATCAAATAGAAATCGTTTAAAGATTCACCTGCTTTTAAACTTTCCTGAATACGGCCAACAAACCCCTGCACGTACCCTTCATGCAGATGATAGGACGGCGCATCCAAAAACTGCAGCTCAGGATAAATCCTTTGAGCCGCTTCCTTAAGATAATACAGATTAGAGCCCGTGGTGGCGCTGGAATAATGCGGATACAAACTTAGCGGCAGAATATATTTCTTGCCTGCCTGCTTGATCTCGCGAATGGTATCTTCGGGAAATGGCGGAGTGTAGTTGAAGGAATACGTCACGTCAAAATTCCGGCCCCGTTTTTTTAATTCCTGCTTAACGGCAGCGACTTGGTTCTCAACGGATTGGTAAATAGGGCTTCCGCCGCCGATCAATTGATAGCGCTCCTGAGAGGCCTTGCCGCGAAATGTGACCAGGGCCCAGGCAAAAAACGGCTGCAAGATGCTGGATAAGGGAAAGCGGATCAAGCGGCGATCGTTAAAAAGCTTGGCCTGGAAGGCTAAAACATCATCATTGGTTTTAGGCCCTCCCATATTCAGGAGAGTCACCATCACATCGCTGTCTTTAATGCCGGCCGGGGCCTTACGAAAAATAAGCGCGTGCGGAATATGTTCTTTCCTTTTAGACATTTTGACGGGCAATCCTGTAATAATTTTAAAAAGAAAAACCTAAGCAGACGAAGATAAAGTTTTTGCGGGCGAATTAGCGACCGGCGGCATTTCTTTGATTTTATTTATCTTTTGATAGTATTCCCTGAGTTTATTTTCAATGATTTCTTCAACTTTGCCGATGGCCGCCTGGCGGATCCGCATCGTTTCTGCAACGACTTTTTCCAAATCGTCGATGTGCGACAGGCTCACATTATCCAAAGTCGCCACCTGCGGGTCAATGTTGCGCGGCATGGAAATATCGATAAAGATCAACCGGCGCTCCTGACGGTGCGCCAAAACTTTGGCGACCAATTCCCGATCGAGAATATAGTGCGGAGCTCCGACCGAACATATACAGATATCGACTTCCGCCAAAATTTCTTTGATCTCCGAGAACGCCGAAGGAATGCAGGAATATTTTTCCGACAAATTTTGGGCTTTTTCTTGCGTGCGGTTCATTAAATAAATCTTCTTAACACCCTTGCTGTTGATTTGGCCGACCGCCAATTCACTCATCTTCCCCGCACCGATAATCAGAACGGATTTGTCTTCCAATGTTCCCAAGGTCTTTTCGGCGTGGACCATGGCCGCCCAGCTGACCGAAGATCCGCCGTAACTGATATCGGTTTCGCTCTGCGCCTTTTTTCCGGCGCGTATGGCGATATTCGACAAAATATTGAAATCTTTACCGAACATCGTCTTTTCTTGGGCCTTCTCAAAAGCACTTTTGATCTGGCCTAAGATCTGTTTTTCTCCGATGACCAGCGAATCCAGCCCTGAGGTCACGCGCAAAAGATGCCGCACGGTTTCTTGTTCATTTAAAATATAAAAATATTTATGAAAATCTTTTGTGAAGTTCAACCTTTTAACGCTGCAGATCAGCCGGATGATGAAGTCAAAGAACATTTCCGTGCTGAGGCCGTTGACATAAACTTCGGTGCGATTGCAGGTGGAGATGGTGAAGGCTTCTACCACGGAAGGGTTGGACCTCAATTCGGAAAGCAACAAGTCTTGTTCCAAGGAGCTTAAAAAGAATTTTTCCCGGATATCAATGGGAGCGGTCTTATGATTAAGGCCTACGACAATGAGATTCATAAAAAGAGTGGTTCGGGTCTCGTCAGTTAAAGTTCTAAGTTGCAAGCACTATAGCATTAAATATTTAAAAATTCCAGAAATTTGGGGCAAATTTAATCCTTATATGGGTCAAACGTATCTTCCCCTGTCCTAAAGGACTGCCCTGTGGGGTTTTTCGCCAATTAAAACTTGTGCGGTGACTTCTCAATCCTTATACGGGTCAACCGTATCTTCCCCTGCCATCGCAACACCGAGCGGGGTTAAGGTATGCAAGATATTAATGGTTCCTTTATGACAATCCAAGACTTGCGGCAGGCGCTTGTAGCAATGCGGCGACTCATCGGTCCCAGCCCCGCGCAGCTCAACCCCTTTTGTGCGGACCCAATCCATCATCATCTGCCGCGTCACCTGTCCGCCCTGCCGGCCGCCCCGCCAACGTTTGCGCCCGGCTGCCGCGGTCCGCGACATCACCCGTCCGGCGCCATGCACCGTGGAATACATGGATTTTTCGCTTTCCTTGGATTCAACACCCTCAATGATCACGGAAATGTCTCCCATGCTTCCCCCCACAAAACCTTTTTGGCCCGGGAAAGCCGGTGTCGCGCCTTTTCTAACAACCCACATTTTCTCGCCATTATGTTCCTCAAACCAGGCAAAATTGTGATGGTTGTGAACTTCCTCTAAAATATTCGCCTGTAAAATTCTTGCCACCCGGGAACATACCCAGTCCCGCCCCGCATACGCATACCGTCCGGCCAATTTCATCGCCGCGATATATTCCTGCCCCAGGTTGCTTTTGGCATCCAGCAAAACCGGCTCGACATACATGCCGTCTTTCCCGCCGCCCGCCTGAATGAAATGTGTGGCGATACGATGGCCAAACCCGCGCGAACCAAAGTGCACGCCGATCCAAACCCGGTTTTCTTCATCCGCAAAAATATCGATGTAATGGTTGCCGCTGCCCACTGTTCCCAGCTGCTCAGCCGCCAGTTTTTTCTGTTTACGGACAAAATCAATATCCCACGCCGGGTCATTGTCAAACAACGGGTGATCGACACGCTCATTATTTTCCATGCCGATACCAAAAGAGATCGTAGAAAAAATATCGCTCATGATCTTCTTAATATTTTTCTTCACATCATCCAGCGAAACATCCAAACGCACGGCTTTGTTGCCGCAGGCAATATCAAAACCCACGCCCGAAGGGCTCACCTTATCACGGTACGCCACAACGCCGCCGATAGGAACGGCATAGCCGGGATGATGGTCTGCCATAAGGGCACAGCGGTCCGCTTTTTGGGAGCAAACCTTGATCTGTTCCATCGCGCCTTCGATCGGCTCTCCCCAGACGGGAATATTATTTATAATTTTGTAAGGCATATTGAAATCACAAGGACACAGAGTCACAAAGTCACAAGTCGTTACAAGTTTTTACGTGTGTCGTGTGACCTTGTGACGTGTGACCTGTTTTACCCTCCTGCCACCGGCGGAATAAAAGCAACAGAATCGCCGGATTTGACTTCGGTGTTCCAGGCGGCGAATTCGTTGTTAATCGCCACCTTGATCAAAGCGATGGGCAATTGAAAATGATATTTTGCCTTCAATTCTTCAAAAAGCTGCACGGCCGTGTGCACGGAGGTTTCAAGCGTCTCCTGATTTAAGCCCCGCTGTTCCCGCAGGATGGCATAATATTGGATATGGATTATTTTTTTACCCATTTTTTCAATTCTTCCGGCGTGTTGATATTCTCCAAACTTTGCGGATCCGCCTGTTCTACCAATTCCGTATCTGACTTGATCATAATTTTACGCGGGCAATGGATATTTTCTTTCAAAAACTGCAAAATGTTCTGATAATCCTGCGGCTCATAAATCGCGCACAAAGGCTCGGGCAAACCGTCATGCGTGCTGATATAGGCCGTGGCAAATTTTTGGGGATTACGTTGCGAAATTAAATTCCGGATGGTTGCCGGCGTCACAAAAGGCAGATCACATGCTAATACGATCCAGACTTGATTGGGATGTTCCTGCATGGCGGATAAAATCCCGGCCAAGGGTCCGATGTCGCTATATTCCGGACGATCAATGATTTGCGGAAAATTTTTTCGTCCAGGCAGCTGCGCTTGATCCGGCCGACACGAAACAAAAACTTTTTCGCAAAAGGGCAAAAGCAATTCATACGCGTATTCCGCCTGCGGCTTGCCGCTCAAATTCAAGACCGCTTTATCCTGACCGAGCCGTTTACTTTTTCCGCCGGTGAGGACAAGACCGTAGAACTGTTTTGTTTTTTCTCCCATTACGTTTTCCAGCAAAAAAGTTTTACTAAACTTCCCTTGGGGAATTTCCGTTTGCCTGCGGCGAGTTCCACAAAACCTTGACTTTTGGCCAAGGCGGCAAAATCCCCAGAGCCGCCGATTGTAACCGGCTTGGCCCACACTTTCCCTTGCGCATTAGAATCAAATTGGATCGGCAAAAAATATGTGAGGTCGGTTTTAACTTCGAAAACCTGACTCAGCACGGCAAGTTCGGTTAATCCCGAACGCAAGCCGATGGACTTTCGCAAATACGGAAGAACATAACGATAGGCGCACACCTGGGTGGAAACCGGATTCCCGGGAAGCGCGAAGACCGGCTTCCCCTCTTGACTTTTTCCGAACCAGAATGGTTTGCCCGGCTTTTGTGTGACTTTATGGAACAGTACTCTGACTTTCAATTTCTTTAAAACCTGCGGCACGTAATCGAATTTTCCCATCGACACACCGCCGCTTAAAACGATCACGTCAAATTTTTTTAAAATTTGCGCTAGACGGCCGCACATTTCTTTCAAGTTATCTTTAATGTGAAAAATTTCTGTCTCGCAAAATCCGGTTTGCAGGAATGCGGCTTCCAACGCGTACGAATTGGACAGGCGCGTTTGAAAAGGTTTCATCGAAACACCGATATCCACCAACTCATCGCCGGTGGAAATAATAGCGATTCGCGGCCGGGCCGTGACTTTAAGTTTCGATCTCCCAACAGAAGCAGCAATGCCGATTTGCTGTGGACCTAAAACAGAGCAGACTTTAAGAAGGGTGGCTCCTTTTTTGCAGTCCGAGCCCTGCCTGCGGATATGGTCGCCTTTGCAAACTTTCCAATGCGGGCTCACCACTGCAACTTTATTCACAATTTTAATTTGCTCGACCGGGATAACGGCATCAAACGCCGCCGGCACAACCGCGCCGGTCATAATTTCCACACAACAGCCCGCCCTTTTCACCGCCAAGGCTTTTTGGCCGGCCGGCTGAACACCCGCGATGCGGAATTGCCGAACC
>MHGP01000013.1 GCA_001805615.1 Omnitrophica WOR_2 bacterium RIFCSPHIGHO2_02_FULL_48_11 | reverse complement strand
CGGGTCGTTTTAAAATACATCCAGTTGAGTTTTTTGCCGGTCGGTCAGAATGTCGACTATTATTTCCGGTGGTCAAAAACATTTTTTGAGCTCGACACCTTTCTGTCTTTTCTCGCCTTGGCCGGTATCCTCGTCTATGCCGTTTATTCCTTGAGACGGCACGCCTTGCAGGGGTTTGGGATCCTGTGGTTTTTTATTTATCTTATCCCGACCTCTTCGGGTTTAAAACCCATGGACCCGATCTGGGAGCACCGGGTGTATATATCGATGGCGGGATTCGCGATCTTTTTAATGGCATTCTTATTCGAAAAGATGCCGGATGCCGGCCGCCGCAACAAAAGTATCGCAGCGATCCTTTTAACGTTGTGCCTATTGACCGTTGCCCGCAACTCCTTATGGCGTTCGCCGCTGGCCCTTTGGGAAGATACCATTCGCAAATCTCCGCGGCATGCCCGGCCTTATCAAGTTTTAGGAGTGCATTATTTGACGCGCCAAGATTACCCCAAGGCGATAGAACTTTTTAAAAAAGCCATTGAGTACAACCCGACCTCCCCGGAGCTGTACAATAATCTCGGGGTGGTTTATTTGAATTTAAAAGATTATGAGAAAGCGGAAGCGGAATTTCAGAAATCGATGGTTTTTCCCCAACAAACAGCCGACGCGTATATCAACCTGGCGTATTTTGCCGTGCTCAAAGGTCATTATGCGAAGGCACAAGGTTTACTGCTGGATAGTTTTAAAGTAGTGCCGACGGATAAAGCCTGTGTTTCGTTGGGCGCGATCTATTTTGACCAGGGGGAAGTTGCCTCTGCCGAGGTGTTTTTTAAGAAGGCCCTGGATCTGAATCCCAAAAATTATAAAGCTCTCTTAGGGGTGGGAAATATTTATGCCAAGTGGGGAGAGTATGCCAAGGCGATCGGCCTGTACCGGCAGGCGATGGCCATTGCTCCGGCGTTTCTGGAAGCCTATATCCGCAGCGGAGAGGTTTACGGCCAAATGGGGGATTGGGAGAGCGCCCGGCAGGCCTTTGAGCAGGCGCTCGTGATCAATCCGTTGCGGGCCGATGTTTACCGGAAAGCAGCGGCGGTTTATGCTGCTTTAAAAGACCAGGCCAAGGCCGAGGAATATTATAAAAAAAGCGAGGCATTGTTCTCGCGGATGCTGAGCGGCCCTGCGGGAAAATAGCCGTGGCAATTTCATCCGCCTACGCCGGATACCATGGGTTTACCCGTGTAGGAAGGTAGAGGCTTCGGCGGATGTTCGCCCTTATCTGAGATTTTAGCCGTAGGGCTCCATATTTCTTAAATATCTGCAGAACATTCCCGCCATTTTGCTTGTCGTTGCTTCGCTTCTCAGTTAGAATATATCCAACCTACAACACTTAGTGAGAAAACCATGAATTCATTGCGGATTTTTATCAATCTGTTTATCGCCCTTACTTTATTCGCCGCTTCCCGCGGGGAAACGGCGGCCCCTATTCCGGAAAATATCCGTTTTATCCAGGCCTTCAGTGCCGGACTGAGCAAACCGGTGGATGTGGCGGTTTCCAATTCCGGAACAGAAATTTACGTGGTCGACGAAGAGACCTCGCAGATCGTTATTTTTGAACCCGATGGGACTGTCCGGCTGAACTTTGGGGAGAAGGGGACAAAACCGGCGCAATTGAATAATCCGCATTCCATCGCTGTTTCGCCCACCGATAAGATCATCGTCGCTGATACCGGCAATCACCGTCTGCAGGTCTTTAATAAGGCAGGAGAATTTATTTCTCAATTCGGCAGTCCGGGATCTTTGCCGGGGCAGTTGAATTCGCCCGTCGGCATCGTCATCGACCAGTTTGGTTTTATCTTTGTGGCCGACACCGGGAACCGGCGCGTAGAGATTTTTAGTCCCAACGGCGTGTTTTTGGGGATGTTCGATACGGAATTTCGTCCAGTGGATATCGGTGTCGACGTTCAGCGCAATATTTATGTGCTCTTGCCGGAGGCCGGTAAAATTGTCAAATATTCCGTCTCCGGAAGAAAATTGCAGGAAATCTCCGGCGTGGTGAATAAGCGCAATTATCTGAGTCAAGCCAACGGTTTGGCCGTGGACATGCGCGGCGATATTTATGTAACGGAGAGCGCGGAGCAGAGTATCAAAAAGATCGATAAGGATAATGTGGTCCTTTTGTCGTTTGGATCTGCCGGTGACGGCCGGGGACAGTTTGCCGAAGCCGTCGGGGTCGCCTCGGACACGTTAGGACAGATCTTTATCGCCGATGCAAAAAATAAACGTGTTCAGATCCTGAAGATCACGGGGGGCAAAAAGAATTTTATTCCCGCAGTGGCCAACTCGCCGCCGGTCGTCGATTTTGACTTGGTCCGTAACGCGGAAGAAGGCTTGGTCGATCTGGTCTCGGTCCCGGGACGGGGATTGTTTGCCCTTTCGGACAAGGCCGCGCATTTTTTATGGTACAGTTCTGCCAATAATGTGTTCGGCAAGGAAGGTAAGAACCCCGGGGAATTTAAAAAACCGATGGCCTTGAGCGTTACTCTTGACGGCAGGATATTTGTGGCGGATACGGGAAATCATCGTCTGCAAATTTTTAATGCGGAGGGGTCGCTGCAGTATGAGTTTGGAAAAAACGGGACCAGGGCCGGACAATTCAGCAGCCCCCAGGGTGTCGCGGTCAATAGCAAGGGAAAGATCCTGGTGGCTGACACACAAAATAACCGTATTCAGATTTTTAGTCATGACGGGATCTATTTAACCGCTTTCGGCGGCAAGAGCGAGGAGCCATTCCTGCCCGGCTCAGAAATAGAACTGCGTTTGCCGAAGGCGCTGGCGGTTGATTCCAAAGATCAAATTTACGTCCTTGCGCCGGAAAGTAATAAAATTTATATTTTCGGCGAAGAGGGAAAATTCTTGGCGGCCTTGGGCGAAAAAGGCAATGACCCCGGTCAGTTCGACCGTCCGGTAGATATTACCCTGGATGAAAATGACAATTTGTACGTGGCCGACGCCGGGAACCATCGTATCCAGATCTTTGATCCCAAGCGAAGATTTATCCTGACGTTCGGATCATTCGGCAAGGAATTCGGTTCCTTCGAGAGCCTTTCGGCTGTCGCGACGTCGGAAGGCCGGATCTTTGTCGCGGATTATAAAAATCAGCAGGTTGAAATTTTCCGGTATTTTCCCGACGGATTGCTTAAGGTGGAACGGATTTATGCCACCAAGACCGCTTATCCCTCGGATGATCCGGAATCGAACGACATGACCAAATATGCTTTAGCGCAGGAGGCGGCTGCCCGGGCGGCGATCAAGGAACTCATGACCAGTTTCAGCATCCGGGAAGAATATTTAAAACAATTTGTCAAAATTGAATCGGTAGAAACGCTGAATGACGGACAGGTCAAGGTCACCGTCAGTGTGCCCAAAAATATTCCTCCGGAAAAGAAACCGGCTAAGAAAAAGAAATAATATGGATAAAAGACAAATTTTCGGATTGGTGTTGATCGTTTTTTTCATGACGGGGAGAGAAGCCGCGGCTGAGGATGCGGTCATCCTGCCGGCGGCCAATATGATCTCGGGTGAAGCCCCGGTGCCGGTCATTGTGAACCCGCATAAACGTTATCTGGTCGAGTCGGGGATCATTGAGTACGTGATCAGCGGGACCCAAAACGGTATTGAGATCGCCTATTTTGACCGTTGGGGAATGCGCGAGGCCCGGTATACCCGGTCCGAAACTGTCGGGTTGGGTTTTTCCAATACGCTGACGGTTATCGATGGGGAATGGATTTATATGATCGATCTGGATAAAAGGATCGGTAATAAGGTCAGGAATGAATTATTAAAAAAAGCCCTGGAACAGTCGAGCCCGGGTGACAAAGTTCCTCTGGGAAAGAGGATGATGGCGATCGCCGGCGGAGAAAAAATGGATAAAGAATTGATCGTTGAGAAAAAGTGCGACGTCTGGCAGATCGTGCCGCAGGGGCGTAAATTTTGGATGTGGAACTGGATCCCTTTAAAGAGTGAAACAAAGTCAGAGACCGTTGATACAACGTTTGCGGCCGCGAGCCTGCAGACCGGAGTAATGATCCCGGAAGAAAAATTTAGTATTCCGGAAGGCATACAATTTATTGAAGGCAACATCAGTGATATTTTATTGAGTTTGCAAAGGATGCCGGATTCAACCCTTTTTCAATAGACCTTTTTCTCGCCCATGGCACGAATTTTTTCTAAAATGAGTTTTTCTGCGATCCTGGTTTTCGTGATCCTCGCGTCCCGGCCGGCTTTGGCTTCCCTGGAGGGTGAGCGGATCACGCATCTTTTTGAGAAGCAGGCGGATTCCGTGGTGCTGATCGCCGTCTCGCAAAAAAACCATCAGGAGAATAAATTGGGCAGCGGATTTGTGGTCAGTGAAGACGGCTTGATCGTCACCAATGCCCATCTCGTCAGCCAGGCGGATCAGATCGTTGTTAAACTGCGCAACAACCGGGCCTATCGTAACGTGCGGATCATCGGGGCCGACGCAGAAAAAGATATCGCTTTATTGAAAGTGAACGCGCAAGGATTAAAGGCCGTCAAATTAGGGAACAGCAAAAAAGTGGAGATCGGCCAGCGGGTGGTCACGATCGGCAATCCGCTCGGCTTGGAAAGTACGGTTTCCGACGGGCTGATCAGTTCGGTGCGGGAAGGCGAGCCGGGATTTAAAATTTTTCAAACCAGCGTTCCTTTGTCGCAAGGCAGCAGCGGCGGTCCCTTGTTTGATCTCAAAGGCAAAGTGGTAGGGATCACCACGGCGTCTCTCTTGAAAGGACAAAATTTGAATTTTGCGATACCGATCAATTATGTCAAACCGCTTTTGCGGCGGGTGCGGCGGGAAACAGCGCAGGTTAAGGGATCGGCCAGACATTCTCATAAAGAATCAGCCCGGCGGAATATCCCCCGTTCCACAACTCCTTTGGCCTGGGAGGAAAGTATTGCGGCAAAATTTTATACGGTCCAAACCGGAGACACCTTGTACGGGGTCGCCAAGAAGTTCGAGCAAAGCGTTGAACAACTGCAAAATTGGAACCGCCTGACCAGTCCGACTCTGCGGGTGGGACAGCGTCTGCGGGTGAGGGAATAATATGCCGAAGATCGTTTTTGACATTGAAACCGTGGGGCAGGATTTTGATCTCCTGGACGAGGCCTCCAAAGAATATTTTTTAAAATTTGCCGAGACAGAAGAAAAGATCGAGGAGGCCAAAGCCAGCCTCAATTTTTATCCCTTGACCGCGCAGGTTGTCGCGATCGGCATGCTGGAGGTGGAGAGCGAGCAGGGGATCGTGTATTTTCAAAACGGCTCGCCGCAAAAAGAAAAATTTGTCGAGGGGAGCATCACATATATTTCCGGGAGCGAAAAAGAGATCCTCAATCATTTCTGGACGCAGCTGAACCGTTATGAACAATTTGTGACCTTTAACGGACGGGTCTTTGACTGCCCGTTTGTGATGATCCGCTCGGCGATCCAAAAGATCCGCGCCGTCAAGAATTTGGTGCCCTACCGGTACGATTACAAACAGCACGTCGATCTGGCCGATCAGCTGAGTTTTTATGACGCCCTGCGCCGCAAGTTCGGCCTGCATATGTGGTGCCAGGCCTTTGGGATCCAAAGCCCCAAGCAGGAGGGCATCACCGGCCTGCAGGTCAAAGATTTTTTTCAGCAAGGCAAATACCACGACATCGCCCGCTACTGCATGCGGGACATCATCGCCACTAAAGAACTGTATTTGTATTGGGAAAAATATATAAGATTTTAATCCCCCCGTCGCCTCGTTCACGTCGGAATATTCCCTTTTTTAGAAAACGCTTTCCGCAAAAGGCCGTTCCTATCTTCTTTTCCCATCTTTAGATGTTATATTTTCAATAGAAGTGTAAAAAGTAAACCATCCGCGAGGATGGGGCCTTCCAACCACTGGAAGCAGCGTTAAAAAGTACTCCCGACGCTGACAAAGCCAAGGACCTCACTTCTTCTCACCGAGGCAGCCTGGTTGCCACTAGAAATAATATGGAGGGTCAATAGTGCGCAACCAAAAAAACAATTGCGTAAAACTATTTATTTTGTTATTTTCTCTTTTATTCTTCCTATTGCGTATCAGCGAAAGTCACTCTGCAGTCCCCGACATGTCGCCCGGAATCTTTCAATTTGAAAGCCACGCCCCACTGACAGATGTCCAGATTGAAGGTCTCAAAATAGGTAATGATGGCGTATTTTTATACAAAATGATCAGCAGCCGTCATTTTGTCGGCGAAGCCCAGGGAGGCTTACCGCTGCCAAGCTATATTCGTAGCTACGCGGTTATTGATCCTTCGACCAAATATGGTATCAATCTAGCCAGCATTGATATGAGTAAGTTGCAAGTTTTCACAGAACCTAATAGCCCTATTATGCGCTGTCAAATCGATGTCCGCTTCTTTAATAACACGAATGATTACAGCTCTTATTTAACATCGCTGGGACTAGCCAATATTTTTAGATTTAGCGACAATTCTTATCATACGACCTTAATAGGATGCAGTCCCGGAACCATACAGACCGTAATGAACAATCTGATACAGCATGCAGCGGTTGATTTTGTCTCTCCTGCCCCAGCCTCTGTTCCAACACTCATGAATATCGGAACCAGAACCCATGCTTATGATATTCAAAATGGTCAGACCCCATTTAATAGTCCATACAAGGGGACATCCCTCAAATTTGGCCTTTGGGACGCTGGCGGTGCAAAAGATCATCTGGATTTTGGCTGGCGGCTGCGTTGGAGCGAGTGCCACCACTGGTCCTGCCCTATTTTTAGTCAATACAATGAAGACCATCCCACACAGACCATGGGGGTCGTATTCGGCGATGGAACAGCTAGCAGCGGCCTGCGAAAAGGGGTTGCTCCAGAAAGCGAAGGCTATTCATTTGATGTGTTATATGCTACAGGAGAAATGGAGTGGTTCCATGACATCTATGGCATGGAAGTTAGTTCAAACTCCTGGACTTTTGCCAATACAGGTCCGGGTCCAATAGTAGGAGGGAGCTTTGACACAATAGCATTCAACACCCTTGCCCGTCGGATCCACGATACTCCGATAGTCTTCGCAGCCGGCAACACTGACTGTAATGAGCAAGATCCCCCAGGCAATTGTCCCTATGCCATATTCGGCCTTTGGTGTGATCCCGACAATTATTGGCCGTCAACGGCTCCCCGGGGTGGACGTTGGGAGTGTCTCAATGTTCCTGCTGATAGCAAAAATATATTAACAGTCGGGTCAATTGACCCCAATGGACTGACTTCGGGCTTCTCAAGCCGCGGCCCTACCTACGACGGCCGTATAAAACCGGACGTTGTATCTCTAGGTGAAAATATCGTGACAACAACCGTGTCAACGACCGGGGCCAGTCTATACACAACTTGGGGTCTCGATGGAACATCCTTTTCCGCGCCGTCAGTTTCCGGACATGTGATCCTCTTAAAAGAATTTCTTAATGAAAGATTTCAAAATACGGGAAGAGCAACGGCGGACTATGAATCACCTCTGATCAAAGCCGCCTTGATCCACACCGCCAGAGACCTGGATAACCCCGGACCAGATTTTGGATCCGGCTATGGTGAGATCCAGCCCATGGCAGCGATGGATATTTTGGAAGGAAACAATTTTGTATTGGATACCTTTAACAATTACAATAAGCATCTTGTTAAAAAATACCCTATACCGCTTCCTGCTTGGATCAACGTGACTGAGCCGCTAAAAATTACCCTGGTTTACCTGGATCATGGATCCACTCCTGACAACTGGAACAAACCCAGAGATGAAGTCAGAGAGTTGGTTAATAACTTGAATTTAAGTTTTTGCGATGCAACTGGTGTGCCTATTGAGCACCCTTACAAACTCGATTGGCAGCATCCTTGGCTACCGGCCACCCGCGGATTCAATGATCGCGATAACGTCGAACAGGTTTTTGTTACGCCCGAAGTGATCCGAAACAATATGACCGTACAGACAACGCATTTGTACGCCTGTGTCCGCTTTCAGAATTATTTAAACTCACCGGATGTTAACCAAAAATTTGTTTTGATCATCGGCGATCTCAATAATTATGTGCCGACCTGCGGTAACGGTCACTTCGAACCTAATCTCGGAGAAGAATGTGACCGGGTCTACGGCGGAATTAACTATGGCGGAAAAACCTGCCAGGATTTCGGCGGGACGACCGGAGCCGACCGGTTGCTGTGCACGGCCCAATGCACCATCGATCCGATCCGTTGCCAATCGCCTCTGTGCGAAAATGACCGCAAAGATCGCGGAGAAATGTGTGATCCCACTGTGAACGACGACAGTTGTGCCCTGGGCTGCTACAGCGCGATGGAAGGTGAGGGAAAGGCCTGCAAATGCAGCTGTACAAACGATTCCGACTGTTACGGGACCGGCCGTATGTTTATGGTCTGTGAAAACGGAGTCTGCCAAGGATGCGGCGATGGAGAATTAGATGTGAATGAGGAATGTGATGATACCTCAGCGGCATTCACATCACAAGTGTGCGCGGAAAAATACGGAGAGCCCCAAGGGACCGCGCAATATTCCTGCTGGGACTGCGGCTGCGCCGGTGGAAACAACACTAATACATTTTATATGTGTAAAGGAAAGAAAGTTTTATCCAAACCGAAGTGCCAAAAGGATAGTGAATGCGGAAGAAACGAGATCTGCAATCCTGGCTGCCGCTGTGAACCCGGTTTTCGCTGTAAAGGCAGGCCCGTCAAAAAACGGCCCAGATGTCAGCAGGATGTTGAGTGCGGACCAGGGAAATATTGCAAATTTAATTGCGAATGCGCGCCAAAGTGCGGAAATGGGTTACCGGATGCAGGTGAAGAATGCGATCCACCCGGTTCTACATGCGGTGGGGCAAATGATGGCACCTGCGATAATTCTTGTCAATGTGTGTACTGCGGCAACAACCGCAAAGACATGGGCGAAGAATGCGATCCGCCGGGAAGCGCCTGCACTGTTCCGGGTACAGGCGCCGCAGGAACCTGTGATACGTATTGCGGGTGCGTTCAAAATGAAACTATCTGCGGTAATGGGACCGTAGAAGCAGGGGAAGAGTGCGAACCACCCGGCAGCCAATGCACTCAATGCCCGAGCAACTCAGGTACATGCAATGCTGTATGCCAATGCATTGATAATTGCGGAGACCCCAGTTACTGCAGCGACCAATCATCTGCGGCACAAGAGAATCGTGGAACCCTTGAATAAGTTGCAATTCATCCGCCTACGCCGGATACCACGGGCTTGCCAGTGGAGGAAGGCGAAAGAAGAAAAGAGGCTTCGGCGGATGTTCGCCCTTATCTGGATAAGGCGGATGAACCCGGCGAAGCCAAAAGCGAAAGCATTTTGGCGAAGACGGGTCATAATTTAGGTACCACGGCTAAAGCCGTGGGGCTTCATTATATTCCAATCCAATTAATTCATATTCTTAAGTAATTGCAATATAATATGTTATGATACAAATATTGTCGTGGCCGACCTTGCCGCAAGGCATAATATGTGATATATTTAAAACAAGCCGATAAAGGTAAACCCGGGGAAACCCGGGGACACAAAGCCAACAGGCCTACGTTGTCGCAAAACCGGGAAGGCCCTCAACCCCCCGTGGGGTGGGCATAAAATGACTAACTGGTGGGAATAGAGACAATAGGGCGGCTGGGTTGCCGAAGAGCGATGGGGATAAATCCCTGTCTTTATCGGCTCTTCTTTTTTCCTATATGACCTTTGTACAACTAAACAGAATAAGGAAGTCAATACCAGGTCTTTTCTTCTAGATAGCAAAGGTCTAATACTGGTTTCCACAGATTGTAATTGGTAGGGAAAAGACCAGTAGAGCCGTTTCACCGATCCGCAAGTTTTTCCGTTCTGCAATTCGTTCCGTTTTTCTTTCAAAAATCCAAAATCACCTGTCAGAAAAATTTGCTCTTGTGTTATAATGAACACCTGTAATTTAAAATTTATTACGGGGAACAGGAGCATGCAGGAGAAATTTATCCGGGTTTATCAGAAATTGGATATTCACGACATCCGGGATCATCTGCTGATCTACGGCGATCTGTCGGCGAGTTGTTCGAAATGCAAGCAGCTGGACATCAAGTTCGAGGTGTTCCGCTGCCCGTCGTGCCAGACCGATTTCAAATACGTCGCCTTCCGGAACGTGAAACAGCATCTTCCGAAGGTCCAGAAACTGCAGGAATCCCATCCCTACATCACTTTGGTGGATTATGACGATTATGCCCGGATCAGCGGGGCTTTGAAAGCCGAGGAGTTTTTGAAATGAGAAATAGAGGAATTAAGGCCACTCAACCCCTCAAATCCTTAACCCCTAAAAGCCTTTAAAAAGTTTCTAATATGATTAATAAATCCCGATTAGTTAAATTGACCCAAAAAGTCATTCGTTTTAATTCCGTCAATCCGCCGGGGAACGAATTGGCCCTCTCGAAATTTATCGAGAAAGATATGCGGTCTTTGGGCCTGGAGGTCAAAAAATATTCTTTTGAAAAAAACCGTCCCAATATTGTGGCGACGCTCAAGGGAACCCTGCCGCGGGCCCAGGCGGCCAGGGAAGCGGTGCTGATCACGCCGCATTTTGACACGGTCCCCATCGGGACAGGCTGGAAATTTAATCCGCTCGGCGGACAGATCCATCAGGGGCGCATTTATGGCCGCGGAGCGAGCGATGACAAAGGCAATCTCACCTGCTGTATGGAAGTGATGCGCAGTCTGGTGGAAGACGGGGCCCGGGTGCGCAAGGATATCATCATGGCGGCGACGGTTGATGAGGAAACCGGGAGCCATTGCGGCATTATTCCGCTTTTGGACAAGAAAATTTTGCGGCCGAAGGTGGCTTTGATCATGGATTCCGACGAGTTCGACACGATCATCGCCCAAAAAGGACTGCTGCATTTGCGGGTCCAAATTTTTGGAAAAAAGGCGCACGGCGCGTACAATTGGCGCGGGGTTAATTCCATTGAACTGGCGGCCAAGGTGATCGAAAAATTGAAGGCGCACCAATTCTCCGCCAAAGGCGGATCCGCCTCAGGCGGAAAATTAAAAAAACATCCTTTGCTCCATCCTCCGACGAAGAATATCGGAACGATCCGGGGCGGCGATAAGGTCAACATGGTCGCGGATTTTTGCGAATTTTCCCTGGATATGCGATTTTTGCCCGGGATGAAAGATAAAGCGGTCCTGCGAAAGATCACCGAGATCGTCGGCAGTGTCGCTCAAAAATTTAAGATCGAGATCGATGACCTGCAGCAACCGTATGAGATCGATCGTCACCATCCGTTTGTCAAAACGTACGTTGACACGGCGCGGCGCATGGGTTTTAAGGCCACGCTGAAAGGGAGCGAGGGGGCGACGGTCATTACATTCTTTAAAAAACACGGGATCCCGGCTTTTGCGACGGGATATGGTTCGTCAGGCACGGCGCACACCACCGATGAGTACGCGGAAGTCAATAAACTTTACCAGGGTTCGCGCTTACTGGAACGATTCTTAAAGGAGTACGATCAGCAATGACCCCGGCAAGTCATGTCGTGATCTCGGCGGCAACAGGCGGTATTTTTCTTTACTCTACCCATTCCTGGGCAGGAGCGGTGGCTTGTTTTTTTAGCGGGATCTTTATCGACCTGGATCACCACCTCGATTTTTATTTGGAAAAGGGAAAAATTCCCTTGCGCTACAGCGAACTGCTGTATTTTTGTGAAAAAGAAAAGACCGGAAAATTGTACCTGTTTTTTCATTCCTACGAACTGCTGGCGCTTTTCTGGCTCCTTATCATGTTCTTGCATTTAGGGTATTTTTGGAGCGGGTTGGCCTTAGGGCTCACGACGCATTTGATCGCCGACCAGATATTCAACCCCTTAAAACCGTTGGGGTATTTTTTGATCTACCGGATCAGAAATGATTTTGATAAAGCCAAAATATTCGTCGATGACTTCTATCACAGTCTTAAATAAAGCCCGGGTGCTGAGGCTGTGGCTGGCCCTGACGGTCTTTGTTGTGTGGCCGGGGTTGGCGCACGCCCAAAATCCGCCGCGGCCGCTTCCGGTGGGGGAATCGATCAGCTACACGATCAAAAAGTTTGGGGTCAAGGTGGGGGAAGCCACGTTGGCCTTTGGCGGGTTGGAAAAGATCGAGGGACGGGAATTTTATCGGATCACTTTTGTCGCCAAGGCGCCGAATTTCTTCGACGAGGAAAAGATATTTATCGATCCCCAGACGTTCTATCCCCGGCTTGTGCAGCGCAATTTGAATATCTTCGGCAAAAAAGAAAGAATCACGGAACATTATGATGCGGCCTCGGGAGATATTAAGATCGTTAAGGAGGCAGGCGGCAAAATTTCCGAACAGGTCATCGCGGGCAAGAAGAATGCCGATAATATTTACTGTTTTCTTTACCGTTTCCGGGGGCAGGGCAAAGCCGATAAAGGGCTGAAATTTACGATGCAATTGCCCACGAAAAATGTGCAGCTGGAGGTCAAGGACAAGTCCAAGGTCAAGGTGGCCGGCCGTACTTATGAGGCGGTTTACCTGGAAAGCGATCCCAAGGAATATAAGATCTGGTTCGAGGCGGGCCCGCGGCTGGTTCCGCTGCGTATCGACGGAGCCATGGGCATTGTCAACACCTCGCTGGTCTTGTCGGAATATCACCCGTGAAGCGGTATTCATCTTTTGACAGACCAAATAAATTGTGGTTTAATTGAAACTCAAAACGTAAAATTAAAGGTATTACCAGGCAACGGAATATGACCTACCCTGATAAAAAAGGCCATTTTGGCGAATTCGGCGGCAAGTATGTTCCAGAAACTCTGATGTCGATGTTGGAGGAATTGGAAAAGCAATTCGTGCGCCTAAAAAAGAGCAAGGCATTTCAGAAAGAATTTCATTTTTATCTTCAAGAATACGCCGGGCGCCCGACCAATCTTTATCTTGCCGAGCGCTTGAGCAAGCACCTTAAAACATTGAAGGTATATTTAAAACGGGAAGACCTGCTGCATACCGGTGCGCATAAAATTAATAACACGCTGGGACAGATCTTGGTCGCCAAGGCCATGGGGAAGCAGCGGATCATCGCGGAAACCGGCGCCGGACAGCACGGGGTCGCCACCGCAACGGCCGCGGCTTTATTTGGTTTGCCTTGCCGGGTTTACATGGGAACGGAAGATATCGAACGCCAGGCGCTGAATGTTTTTCGCATGAAATTGTTGGGTGCGGAAGTTTTTCCGGTGGACAGCGGTTCTAAAACCTTGAAAGATGCGATGAACGAAGCGATCCGCGATTGGGTCACCAATGTGCGCGAGACTTTTTATGTGATCGGTTCGGTGGCCGGGCCGCATCCGTATCCTTGGATGGTGCGCGAATTTCAGTCGGTGATCGGCCGCGAAGCCCGACGGCAATTCTTAGCAAAAGAAAAACGTCTGCCGAATTATCTGCTGGCCTGTGTCGGCGGCGGCAGCAATGCCCTGGGATTGTTCCATGCTTTTTTAAAAGATAAAAATGTCAAGATGATCGGCGTGGAAGCGGCCGGGGAAGGAATGCGCACCGGCAGGCATGCGGCCGCGATCGCCAGCGGTCAGATCGGTGTTTTGCACGGCAGTAAAAGCGGACTCTTGCAAACCAAAGACGGACAAGTGAAGATCGCGCATTCTATCGCGGCCGGCCTTGACTATCCCGGGGTCGGGCCGGAGCATGCTTATTACAATAAGATCGGCCGGGCCCAATATGTTACCGTGACCGACCAAGAAGCCTTGAATGGATTAAAACTTCTCTCGCGGGCCGAGGGCATCATTCCCGCCCTGGAAACGTCCCACGCGATCAGTTATTTGCAGAAGCTCGCCCGGAAGGTCAAAGGAAAAGCCAGTGTGATCGTCTGTCTTTCGGGCCGCGGGGATAAAGATGTGGGATCTTTAAAAAATCTGAATGGTTAAAATGTCACAAAGTCACCAGGTCACAAGTAGTTTTAAGTTTTTACGTGTGACGTTGTGACCATGTGGCCTGGTGACTTTTAAATATGAATCGTATCGACCAAGCATTTAAAAAATTAAAAAAGAGAAAAGAGAAAGCTTTCATCGCTTTTATCACTGCGGGCTATCCCAACCTGCATGTGACCGAGCAGCTGGTTCTGTCTTTTGAAAAAGCCGGCGTCGATATTGTCGAGCTGGGCGTGCCGTTCTCCGATCCCTTGGCCGACGGCAAAACGATCCAGGCCGCTTCACAGCAGGCGCTGCAGCACCACATAACGCTTGAGAAAATTTTCCAGATGGTAAAACGTATCCGCACCCGTTCCCAGATCCCGATCGCCTTGATGACGTATTACAATCCGGTTTTTCATCTGGGGGAAGAAAAATTTATGGCCCGGGCCAAGAGCGTCGGCGTGGACGGGGTGATCGTGCCGGATCTGCCTCCGGAAGAAGCCGCGTCCCTTAGCAAGCTGGCCCGCAAAAAAAGTATCGCTACGGTATTTTTTCTCTCGCCGACCACCACTCCTAGTCGTATGAAAAAGATCGTCGATGCCTCAACAGGTTTTATTTATTATGTTTCGGTGACCGGTATTACCGGAACCAGCCAAACGATCCTGGCGCAGCAGATCAAAAAACAGGTCACCGCGGCACGCCGTTTAACAGCTAAACCGGTGTGTGTCGGGTTCGGTGTTTCTGATGCCCGGCAGGTGAAGGCGGTCGCCCGGTTGGCCGACGGGGTCATTGTGGGGAGTGCGATCATCCGAGCTATTGCAAAAAACAAAGGTAAGAAAAATTTAATACAAAACGTCAGTCGTTTTGTCGCACAATTAGCCAAGGCGGTATAGATGAGTTATCGAAAAACAGTTTTAGAGAATGGTTTGCGTATCGTTACGCATGAGATGAAGCACCGCGACAGCGTTTCGCTGGGATTTTTGGTCTCCACCGGCGGGCGTTATGAAGAAGATCAGGTTAAAGGGGCGGCGCATTTCTTGGAGCATATCCTGTTCAAAGGAAGCCAAAAATATTCCTGTGATAAGATCAAAGAAAATATCGAGGGGATCGGCGGGACCTTGAACGCCTTCACGGCCGAGGAGATCACCTGTTATTACGCCAAGATCCCGGCTAAGCATTTGGCAGGGACTTTTGCTGTCCTGGCCGACATGGTTTTTCACCCGGTCATTGCCTTAGAAGATGTGCAGAAGGAAAGCGCGGTCATCATTGAAGAGATCAAGATGTACCATGACCTGCCCCAGTACCGGGTCATGGAATTGCTCGATGGGCTGATGTGGCCCGATCATCCTTTGGGAAAAAATTTAGCCGGCACCGAAGCGACCGTGGGCAGCATGACCAAAGAAAACCTGCACCAATTTCACCGGGAATATTATTCTCCTAATAACATTGTGGTGGCGGCGTGCGGACACCTGCCGCACGAAAAATTCGTCAACCTCGTCAAACGGGCCTTAAGCAAGATCCCCCAAGCCAGCAGCCGCGATTTTCAGCCGGCGGATAATTCCCAATCCCGGCCGCGGGCTGACTTTCTGCAGCGGGATATTGAGCAAATGCATCTGGCGTTAGGGACCCTGGGGCTTCCCGAAGGGCACAAGGACCGCTATGTTTTAACACTATTGAATATCATTATGGGCGGGAACATGTCGAGCCGCCTCTTCAATGAGATCCGGGAAAAACACGGCCTGGCGTATTCGATCGGGACTGGAGTGAAATCTTACAAGGACACAGGTGTCTTTATGGTGCGCGCCGGAGTGGATAATCAGAAGATCGTCAAAGCGGTCGAGGTGATCCTGCAGGAATTGAAGAAGGTCCAGCGGGAAGGCATCAGCAAGAGCGAATTCACCCGCGCCAAGGATTATGCCTTGGGGCAGCTTTTATTGAGCATGGAAGAGACGATGGACCATATGCTGTGGATCGGCGAAGAGATCGTTTCGCACGGCCGGGTGCGTACGCTTCCGGAAGTTATCAAGCAGGTCAACAAGGTGAGCATGAAAGAGATCCAGCGCCTCGCCGTTGATATCTTTAATGAGCAGCGCTTTAACCTGGCGCTGGTCGGGCCCATCACCGAAACACAAAAGCGGGACCTCGCTGCTTTGATCGGTGCGGGACAAGATATCGCCATCAAAAATACTTTTTGATTTGACAAGCGCTTGATTATTGGATAGACTGGGTCAGATTCTTCAACCTTAACAGCAAAAGTATTAAAGGAGGATGTGTATTATGCCAGAAGAACTCTCATTCTATGATGTAAAGACCAAAGCAAAATTTAAGACAGGTGAATACTCGGTGAAACAAAAATCTGGCCGTTTTTTTGCTGTAGCCAAATCCAAAGCCGGCACGCATGAGTGCTGGAGAGTTTTGAGCAAAGACCAAGCTGCCAAGGCAAAGAAGTAAGGAAGAAAGGCTGTAAGTCGTATTAAAGACGTATCTTTAACACCTCTGAAGCTTGCCAAATTAATCGCAGAATGCGCCTCAGATAAAAAGGCTACTGAAATCACTGTCCTTGATATGCGTAAGGTGGCAAATTTCTGCGATTATTTTGTTATCTGCACCGGGAATACGGATCGCCAAGTTCGAGCGGTCGCCTTAGGGATCGAAGAGAAATGCTACGAGCTTGCTCTTCGATCCCCTAAGAAACAAGGTATGAATGATTCGCGTTGGATCGTGATGGATTTCGGCAACGTCGTGGTTCATATCTTTGAGAAGTTCACGCGTGAATTTTACGGCCTGGATTACCTCTGGCAGGATGCCAAAAAGGTGAATTAGGAAAAACCACCCCTCATTTTTTTTAAAAATATTTCCCGCACGTTTGAGATGATTTCGTATCGCCATGCTATCGACTCTACAAGAGCAGTTAAAAGAAGTTGTTGTTCAATCCCTTCGCGAATCCCACAAATCCCTTAAAGAATTTCCTCCGGTCATCCTGGAGATCCCCAATGACAAAAAGCACGGGGAGTTTTCGTGCAATATCGCTTTGCAGTTGGCCAAGCCGCTCAAACAGCCGCCGCTGGATCTCGCCGCGCAGCTGGTCGTCTCCATTCAAAAAAATATCAAGGCAAGCCCGATCAACGCCAATGTTCAAAAGATCGACGTGGTGCGGCCGGGCTTTATCAATTTTCATTTAAGCCCGCAGGCGTTGTACGGCACGTTAAGCGATGTCCTGGCGCAGGGGGAGAATTACGGCCGCGCCTCGTTCGGGAAAAATAAAAAGATCCAGGTGGAATTTGTCAGCGCGAATCCGACCGGGCCGTTGAGCGTCGCACACGCCCGGCAGGCAGCGGTCGGCGATGCGCTCGTGAATATTCTCAATTTCACCGGCTTTGCCGCTAAAAAAGAATTTTATGTCAATGACGAGGGCAACCAGATCAATATCCTGGGCCGCTCGGTCGAATTGCGCGCTCAAGAACTCTTGGGCGAAAAAGTGGAATTCTCGGAAGATTGTTATCAGGGCGATTATATCCGCGACATGGCCCGGATCTATCTGGACCAAAATAAAATAAAAAAGGCGGCGGACCTTTCCGCTAAAGCCGACCATATCCGGCAGTTTGCCGTGGATTATTTGCTGGATGTGATCAAAAAAGAATTGGATGATTTTGGCGTGCACTTCGATGTCTGGTCGCACCAGTCAAAGATCGGCACGCAAGGCAATATCGAAGCGGTATTGGATTTTTTGGGCGAAAAAGGGTTTCTCTACGAAAAAGAAGGCGCGCTGTGGTTTAAATCAACGGATTTCGGCGATGATAAAGACCGGGTCGTTGAGAAAAGCGACGGCAATTATACCTATTTGACCCCGGATATTGTTTATCACCAGAATAAATTTAAGCGCGGTTTCGAGAAGATCATTAATATCTGGGGGCCGGATCATCATGGGTATATCCCGCGGATCAAGGCAGTGGTTGAAGCGCTCGGCTATGACCGGGATGATGTGGAAGTGTTGATCGTGCAGCTGGCGACACTTTATCGTAACGGCCAGCCGATTTCGATGTCCACCCGCCGGGGGCAATATATCAGTTTGCGGGAGGTTATGACTGAGGTGGGCGTGGATGCCGCGCGGTTTTTCTTTCTCATGCGCCGGATCAGCGCGCATCTGGATTTTGATCTGGAATTGGCCAAAAAAGAAACGCCGGAAAATCCGGTGTATTACATTCAATACGCTCACGCGCGGATCTATAGCGTGTGGGACAAGGCCAAAGAACTGAACTTGCGGGCGAAGCACGCGGATTTTTCTCTCCTGAATAATGAGGAAGAATTGGACCTGTTGAAAAAGATCGGGCAATTTTCCGGAGCGTTGGTATTATGCGCCGAGCAATTGGACCCTTACGCGTTGGTCAATTATCTGCACGAGCTGGCCACGATCTTTCATCGATTTTATGATAAGCACCGGGTCATTGACCAGGATCACGCCCTGGCCGCAGAACGCTTGGCTCTCCTGGATGCCAGCCGCATTGTCTTTGCCAATGGCCTTCGTTTGTTAGGCGTGAGCACGCCAAAGAAGATGTAGAATTTAAGGGTCACACGTCACAAAGTCACAAGGACACAAGTATTTAGGTTTTTCCTGTGACCATGTGACCATGTGACCATGTGACCATGTGACCATGTGACATATGAGCCCTTTACTTACCACAAAACGTTGGTCCACAAAACCGCTTAATCCGCATTTGCAAGTTAAGTTAAGCAATGCCCTGCAGGTCCATCCGATCATTGCCCAGCTTTTGATCAACCGTGAGATCACGAGCGAAGCCGAGGCCCGGCAATTCCTCTCAGGGGATCTGGCGCAGCTGTATGATCCTTTTTTGCTCAAAGATATGGACGTCGCCGTTAAGCGCATTCATCAAGCCCGGGACAATAAGGAACTGGTTTTGATCTTCGGCGATTATGACGTGGACGGGGTGACTTCGTCCGCGCTTTTGAATTTTATTTTAAAAAAGATCGGCGTACAAGTGATGCACTTTATCCCGCACCGGATGCACGACGGGTATGGGCTGAACCATGACATCGCGGATCTGGCCAAAGAAAAGGGAGCGAGCCTCCTGATCGCCGTGGATTGCGGCATCACGGCGCACAGTGAAGTGAAAAATTTGAACCGCTTAGGTGTCGATGTCATTATTTTTGACCATCATGAGCCTTCCGAAGAGGGGATCCCGGAGGCTGTGGCCGTGGTGAACCCTAAACGGGCGGATTGTTCCTATCCTTTTAAAAATTTGGCTTCTGTCGGTTTGATGGCCAAATTGATGCAGGCGCTTTGGGGGAAGATCGATCCCGAGTATTTGGATCTGGTGGCGCTGGGGACGATCGCGGATGTGGTGCCGTTGCGGGGAGAGAACCGGATCTTTGTAAAGAACGGCTTACCTAAAATTGCGCAGACGAAAAATCTCGGGCTTTCTGCCCTCTTGGACATTGCCAAAATTAAAGGCAAAGAAATGAGGCCGTTTTATGTGGGGTTTATTCTAGGCCCGCGCATCAATGCGACCGGCCGGATGGACTCTGCCCAGAAATCTTTGGAATTATTTTTAAGTGAAGATGCCGTAGAGGCGCATACTCTGGCGCAATTTTTAGAAAAACAGAATTCCCATCGGCAAAAAATGCAGCGGGATGTGGTGCAAGAGGCGCTGGCGATCGTGGAGCGGGAGGTCAACTTTAAGGACCATAAGATCATCGTGGTAGGCAAGCAGGGGTGGCACAAAGGTGTTTTGGGCATTGTGGCCTCGCGCTTGACCGAAACGTATTACCGGCCGAGCATTGTGATCTCGTTCACTGACGGCATGGGGACAGCCTCGGCCCGTTCCATCGACGGCTTTCATCTGCACGAAGCCCTCGCGCATTGCGCCGAGGTGCTGGAAGGCTACGGCGGCCACCGCCTCGCGGCAGGCTTGACCATCAAAGAAGAGAACATCGACCCTTTCCGCGACCTGATCAATGAATTCGCGCAGGGTGTCCTGCTGGAAGAACAGCTCATTCCCACTTTAAAAATTGACTGCGAAATTTCTTTGTCGGATCTGAACTTGAAACTGGTCGAGATCATTGATTCGCTGGAACCGTACGGGGAAGGGAATCCTCTGCCGGTGTTTTGTTCCCGCAACCTTATTGTCAAAAGCCCGCCTTCTGTCTTGGGAAAAGACACCCTCAAATTCTGGGTCAGCGACGGCCAGGCCGCTTTTTCCGCGGTCGGTTTTGGTATGGCCGGTTACCGGGATCTGATCCGCATCGGACAGACCGTAGATCTCGCCTACAATCTCTCCATTGATGATTGGAATAAAGAACCGGTTGTGCAGTTGAAGTTGAAAGACATCCGCGCCACGATGTAGTAAGGGGTGAAGTAAGGTGGGGTGAAAATGATATACATATTATAAGTTGTATTATATTGACAATACTACATATATGTTGTATACTTTGGCCATGGAAATAAGCTTTTCACTTCCTGATCAGGTTCTGCCATTTTTGAAAAACAAGGCTGACGGCTATTATCTGGCCGGAGGCACAGCCCTTTCGATGTTCTATTATCAGCACCGGGAATCATTTGATCTGGATTTTTTTACTCAAACATTTTCCAGCGAGCAGGTCCTTAAGATCTCCCGGAATTTAGAAAAAGATTCCGGCTGGCAGGTTGAGCTTTTGTCCGAGCAAAACAGGGAAAATCTGATCCGGGTCGCTATTTATCTCGTCCATATCGGGGATGAGAAAAAATGCAAGATTGACTTTGTCGAGGATTATGTGCCGCTCATTCATCCGTTAAAGCGCGTGGACGGCGTTGATATCCTCTCATTGGAAGATATTTATTTACGTAAAATTTATGCCATCGCAGGCCATGTCCCGGCGCTGAATGAGATAGGCCAAAAGGTGATGCTGGGCGGCAGGCAAGTCGCCAAGGATTTTTATGATATATACTGTTTATCGACGATCACGATGCCTTTATCGGAATTCGTTTCGCGGCATTGCAATAATGCCGTTCAGGAAGGCGTTGTCCGCTGGTATCGCACGTATGACCGCACCGATATGAAGCTCGGCCTTTTAGGGCTTGTGACAGCAAATGAACCTGATTTTAGATTGATTGAAGCTCATTTTAAAAAAGAGATCGACAAACTTTTAGAAACTCTGATCGGAGGTTGATTATGCGCCCGGAATGGTTATGGGATAAAAATATTTCTTCGGAGGAAATTAAGAAGATATTGAAAGACCCGCGTCATGAACGTTTTCTTAATATAGCGGCCCTTCTTTTGTCGCGTAACAACACTCCTCGGGAAGTTTTTGCGCGGTATCTTGACCAGAAAATTTTTGTTCAAAATTGGGCGCGGATCAAGCGCCAGATGCGCAAAGACGCCTGGAACGATCCGCGGATCATTTTTTGGCAGGCGGTGTATGAAAAGCTCGGGGCGGAATTTATGGCCAAGGGGATAGCGCTTCGTCCGGCCAAAATGGAGGAGCCGGCCGATCAATTGATCCGGACAATTGCCGAGAAGGTCAAGCTGTGCCGCCGCTCTTTGGGGCTCACGCAGGGTGAGTTGGCTGAAAAGATCGGCATATCCCAGCAGATCATTTCCCGTGTGGAAAAAGGACGCAACGATATCCGGCTCTTGACGCTTGAGAAGATTTTTAATTTTTTAGGAGAGCAGATCATTATAGATTCAAGACCCAGCTGGATTGAGAGAAGGATAAGTCATGCTTAAGGAAGTAAAATGTTTATCTTGTGGGAATACCCTTTATCGGATCGGCCCCTTGGATCAAAAGGGTTTAGCGTGGGGTATTTATGAGGAAGATGAAGATAAATATGAATCTATGAAAAAGGGGACCGGGGGCAGCGAATATCTCTTGTGCGTTCATTGCAAAAAGAAAAACTGGTTTGCTTATAAAGACAGGAGTGCCGAAGGTTTGGGCCTGCAGGTTTGGCTGTCGCATGTGACGGAGTGAGGCATTGGGGGGTGGGGGGAATGAAGCTTGACTTAAAAATGGGTCAAGTCCCTTTTGTTAGTGGTGAAATGGGAGTTGACCCCGTTTCCGAAGCGGAGAATAATATATGTCAGTGAGAAAAATTGGGAAAGCGAGCTTAATAGTTCCCCAGTTCTGGTTGACGAATACACTTATTACATGTGGGGTTGAAGGCACTTTGGATATGTTTGTATCTCCTAGATTAATATCTTTATCAAGGGAATTGTTTAGGGGCGAATCAGAATCAAAGTCTGTAAATTGGGAGGAATCGAATGAAGAAATTAAGGAGCGCGCAAATAAAATTTCAAGTGACCTACGAAATGAATCGTTTTTAAAACCAATTCCATTATATATTTTAAAGAGAGACCCCATCCGCCCTGAACAGGGAAGTAGCTTAATTTACTGTTTATATAAGGATAATATGTATAAATTTGATCGAGCCGGGTATTCAGAAGAGGAAATGCTTTTACAGATCATGGATTTAGAAGATGAAGAGCGGCGTAAGTTTGAGCGGCTCAAGAAAAAATTTAGTCAAACAGAGGAAATTGAAAGAGAAGGTTTGAGGGAAAGCATTCCTGAGGAAACCAGGATTGCAGTTTGGCGGAGAGATGAGGGCAAGTGTGTAAAGTGCGGAGGTAGAGAAAAGCTAGAATACGACCATATAATTCCTGTTTCAAAAGGTGGAGGCAACACAGTGCGAAATATAGAATTACTTTGTGAAAGATGCAACAGAGCCAAGGCAAATAAGATTCTGTAGGGACACGAAATGACCCAAACTAAACTAAGGACCGGGTACCAAAAAATAGGCGCTCGTCGCTCGCGCAAAAGAAGAGAAGGGGACAGTTCCTTTGCTTTCGGGTGCCTTGGGGCGAAGAATTTTCAATGGAAGATTTTTCTTACTACATAAGAAAACTAACTGAAGACACGTCTTATAAACTGAAATCCGGGGTTTTCGGCTACAGGATTTTGGGGATGTATTTTACTCCTTTATTTACGCTGCGCAGTTCGGGGATTGAATATAAAAATGAATTTATCCCTTGGAGCAGGGTCGAGCGTGTCAGGATCCCTCATGATTACGTCGATGATGACGGCAATCCCATGCGCTATTTGATCATTCATTTTCCGGGAAAACGGATATTAAAGGTCCGTAACTTTGTGGTGCAGAGGGAAGATGGCGGGTCAATTTTGTCGTGGCTTTTCCCTGGCCGCCAAGCCTTTGATTTTCTTGTATCCGTGGTCAAAAATAGCGTGAAATGTCCGGTCTTTGAAGGCCAGGAGCACATCAAAACCTGGATCGGGGTCATTGTTATCGCTCTGGCGATCATTGTTTTCCTGATTTTGTCGATTTGCTATTTCATGAGGCAGTGAGATTCCCGGATTTCCGGGGACACTTAGATAGTCATGTTCAAGCGAATAATCGAAATCAACTGGTCAGGCCCATACACTTGCCGCCACGTTATCAATAAAATGAAAGACGGTGGGTCTAAAAAGAATAAATGGTCAGGCGAGGATTACGGCCTCTACCAGATTTACGGTAGGCACATTCTGGCAGGGAAAAATGCTTTGCTTTACGTCGGCCAAGCTGTACAACAGACTTTTTCGGCGCGGTTCAAACAGCACGAGAAGGACTGGATGCGGTACGAGCGTGGTTGCAAGATTCATTTGGGAAAAGTGAAAGCTGACCCAAAGAAAGACAGAGGTTCGCGGCAGTGGAAAAAAGATGTCGATATCGCCGAAGCGATCCTGGTTTATAAATATACTCCTAATTACAATTCGAGTTTGAAACAGGACGAACCCGATTTAAAGAAATATTCTTATTCCTGCGTCCGATTGATTCATAAAGGTAAGAAAAAACGGCTAAAGCCAAAAGACCATGCACCGGAAGATTATGGATATAAGAAAAAAGATGACAGGCCCTAAAAAAGGAGTCTATATGAGAAAAAGATTATTATTGCCGTTTTTCATTCTTTTGACCGGTTGCGCCACGATGCAGGCGACGAATATCCCAGGCCAGACAAGCGCTTCGCTAACATTAAAAGCTGACATTCTTAACATGATTAATATGATTGAGAATGCTCAGGCGCCTGGGTGCTCACATAAAGTAGTGGATACAAAATTTATTGGAACGACCGGCAATAGCGTTAATGAAGAATGGATTGTGGAGAGTTGCGGAAAGCAGATTTCATATCCTGTTACCTTGACCCCTGATCCAAAGGGAGGGACTTATTTTGGTGTTAAGACCCCGGAAAAGGGAGTGCGGTAAAGCTTGTAGCTCGAAATTAGAGAGATTCGCAGCGTAGAGGTGGTCACAGTTGTGACCGCCCTTTTTTTGAAATTACGCTTTGGTGATCTTGCCAGCTTTGATGCAGCCGGTGCAGACCAGGACTGTTTTGATCGGGGCAATCGGGACTGCGCAATCGGGGACAGCGCCCAATTAAAAGAGTAACGACAGGTAGATCCCAGATTCGACTTCTGTACATCAAAGTACTCCAGATAGGACGCCAGTGCGAAACCAGGCGTCAAAATAGCCCTGCTTCGATTTATCGTCGGAGTAGGGCTATTTTATGAATTTTAATACCATGAAATAAGAAATTGACATATTCTATTTTCATGGTATAGTTTAAGCATGATCAAAAGAGAGCAATATAAGAAACATATTGAAGAGGCGCTTGGACGAAGCCGGGCTGTGGCTCTTTTGGGGCCGCGTCAATGCGGCAAGACCACCTTAGCCCGGGAATTAGTCGATAAAGATTCACCTAATTATTTTGACCTTGAAGATCCAAGTAGCCTGGTTGGTTTAGCTGATCCAAAAACTTCACTTTCTTCATTAAAGAACATTGTTGTCATTGATGAAGTTCAACGTCGACCTGATCTTTTTCCTATTTTACGTGTACTTTTAGACCGCAGTCCTTTGCCTGCCAAATTTCTAATTTTAGGTAGCGCCTCACCTGATTTACTACAGCAATCTTCCGAGTCTCTTGCTGGACGCCTAGAAATGATCGAGATGGATGGTTTTGGTTTGTCCGAGGTCGGACAAAAGGAAGCTTCGCGTCTTTGGCTGCGTGGAGGGTTCCCATTATCATTCCTCGCTAAGAATGATGCGGATAGTTTTGCTTGGAGAAAAAGTTTTATTCAGGCATTTTTTGAACGAGACCTGCGTCAGCAGGGCATTAATATTCCAGCTGTATCATTGCATCGGTTTTGGGCTATGTTGGCTCACAGTCACGGTCAAATATGGAATGCTGCTCCTTTCGCGACTTCATTGGGGATAACGGAACCAACAGTCAGGCGGTATTTGGATATTTTGACGGGCGTATTTATGGTGCGCCAAATTCAACCGTGGTATGCAAATATTAAGAAGCGTCAGGTCAAGGCGCCGAAGATATATATCCGTGATACGGGAGTGCTTAACTCACTATTGGGGTTAAAGACAGAAGCGGAAGTTTTGCGTCATCCTAGTTGCGGTGCCTCGTGGGAAGGATATGTGATCGAAGAAGTCATCCATTCAGTGGAACCTGATGACGTATATTTCTGGGCGACGCATCAGGGCGCTGAGATTGATTTAGTTTTCACGAAGGGTGGAAGGATGTATGGTATTGAAGTAAAGCGTGCCGACGCGCCAACTATGACGCCATCCATGCGTATTGCGTTGGAAGATTTGAAACTTGAACGTATTGCTGTCATTTATCCTGGAGAGAAACGATATTCACTTCATAAGAAGATCAATGTCGTGCCGCTTCAAACAATTACCGGTGGGATGGCAGGAATATTTGGATAATCTTGGATGAAGGTGGATGATTGAATAAAAAGCATCCAAAGAATACAGAATTCATTGCAGAAGCATTAGGTCATCTTATTTTTAAGATGGCGGATAAAGATATCTATGATTTAGAACACAATGAAGAGTTCAAGGAATCTGCGGCTGAATTTAATAAATTATCCAGGCTAAAGCGTCTTTTAGATCTTTATATTATTTATTTTTGGGAAATCAACTTACAAAAGAGGAGACGAATGTTTTGAGGCTCCAAATTGGAACCTCAAAAGGAAGCGGCGGACGAAGATACTTACGCTTTGGTGATCTTGCCAGCTTTGATGCAGCCGGTGCAGACCAGGACTGTTTTGATGGTTCCGCGGAGGTTGGCTTTAACTCTTTGGAGGTTGGGGAAGAAACGGCGCAGGGTTTTACCGGTGATCTTGGAACCGGCACCACCGGTACGCTTGATGGCACCGCGTCTTTTATATTTGTTCCCTGGGATGGAACCTTTTCCGCAAATTATGCATGTTCTCATAGAATATCCTCTTGGTAATAAAGTTGAGATTCAAAGTATACTTTAAAACATAATTTTGTCAATCCCTATTTTCCTCAAAAAGATTAATAGATTAATAGAGGAGATAGGGGTAGTCCTGATTTCTTCTGAAGATATATTAGTTGTAAAAGGAAAATCAGGGCAATCTCTATTTTCCCCAAAGATGTTTTAAAAGAGAATAAGGGCTTTGGTAGCAAATCCGTGCTCAAACATGTCCTCACTCGCTAAATTTTTCAATATGGTTTAGCCATATTATCACCGAGCGAGTTCCACAGCCCACGGCTTTCATTAAATTTTATTTAGGTAAAAGACGTGGTGCGAGGACTGTCTGAGCGAATGATAGTATGGCTAAACCATAAGCTAAGGAAATTTATCGGTTGCGGAACTGCGCGCGTGATTTGCTACCAAAGCCCTTAGCTTATTTGTTACGAAACTCTCCTTGTCTCTGCCCTGAAATTTGTTATAATCGAAAAAGTCATTCAGCAAAGGAGAAAAAATGTCGTCCACTGAAAAATCCTCATTAGAAAAACTCCCCCGCTATCAAGAACGCAAATTCTTGCCGAAAGAGATCGATTTCAGCCAAAAAGCAGAAGTCATTGCTATCTATGAGAAGCTGCTGGGCCGGGCCATTGCTTCCGCGCCGGAGTTGGAGCAGTGGCTTTTGGACCGTTCGGAACTGGAAACCGCCTTGGACCAGGCCGGTTCGGTGCTTTACATCCGCATGACCTGTCAGACCAATGACCAGGAAAAGGCCAAGGCGTACCAGCATTTTATTGAGGCGGTTATTCCTGCGGTTAAGCCCTTGGATGATCAGCTGAATAAAAAATATTTGGAGGCGGCGCGTGATTTTCCGCTGGACCCGGCGCATTTTGCCTTGTACGACCGGCGGATCCGCAGCGATATGGACCTCTTCCGTCAGGAGAATGTGGCTTTGCAAACCGAGGTGGCACTGCTTTCGCAGGAATATCAGACGATCTTTGGCGCGATGACCATAAATTTTCAAGGGAAAGAGCAGACCCTGCCGCAAATGGGAAAATTTTTGCTGGAGCCGGACCGCGGGGTGCGTGAGGCAGCCTGGCGGGCCACGGCTCAAAGGCGCCTGCAGGACCGCGCCAAGCTCGACGAACTTTTTGATAAAATGTTAAAACTCCGCGACACCATCGCCCGCAACGCCGGGTTGCAGAATTTTTGCGAATACCAGTTCCGTGGCTATCATCGTTTTGATTACACGCAGCAGGATTGTGAAAAATATCACCAGGCCATTGAGCGCTTGGTGGTCCCTCTCTGGAAGGAAATTTTAGAAAAACGCCGGCAAAGCATGCAGGTCGATAAACTTCGGCCCTGGGATACGGCCGTGGATCCGCTGGGCAAGGGGCCGCTGAAGCCGTTTCAGGAAGTGGCGGAGCTTGTGGAAGGCGTTAAAAATATTTTTTTGAAAATGGATCAGGACCTGGGCAAACAGTTTTCTGAGATGATGAAGCTGGGACTGCTGGATCTGGCCAGTTATAAAGGGAAAGCGCCGGGAGGGTATCAGACGGTTTTGGCCGAGGCCCGCAAGCCGTTTATTTTTATGAACGCGGTCGGCGTGGATGATGATGTGCGCACACTTTTGCATGAATCAGGCCACGCGTTCCATGCCCTGGCGAGCAGCCACCATCCGTTGTTTGCGTACCGGCACGCGCCGATGGAGTTTTGTGAGGTGGCTTCGATGAGCATGGAGCTCTTGGGCGGGGAATATCTGTCGGTTTTCTATAATACCGAGGACTGGCAGCGTTCTAATTTTATTCAATTGGAAGAGATGGTTTATATCCTGATCTGGGTGGCGACGATCGATGCGTTCCAGCAATGGATCTATGAGAACCCACAGCATACAGCGGAAGAGCGGTCCCAGGCGTGGCTGCGCGTGCAGCGGCGTTTCGGGGCGGACCTGCTTGACTGGAGCGGCTTGGAAAAAGAACAAGGCTCGCTATGGCACCGGCAGCTGCACATTTTTGAAGTCCCGTTTTATTACATTGAATACGGCATCGCGCAGTTAGGGGCCTTGCAGCTGTGGGCGAGGGCCAAAAAGAATTTAGGCGAGGCGTTGAGCGATTACCGCAAGGCTTTAAGCCTCGGCTCCTCGCGTCCCTTGCCGGAATTGTTCGCCGCGGCCGGCCTCAAATTTGATTTCTCCGAAAAAACCATCGCGCCGCTCATGCAGGCGATAAAAGTGGAATTGCAGTGATACTTAAGGTAAAATAAATGCCGATCAAAGGAGAAAGACATATGCCCACTCGCTCTGCCATATTTTTTATAGCACTCACGGCTTTTTCTTTTAGCGCGCCGCCGCAAGCCAACTCTGCCGACGACGAATTACAGCAGAAGGTCTTTGAATTGAACACCCGGGTGCGGGAACTGGAAGATTATATCGATACGATCCAGCCGACCCTGAATAAAAACCAGCAGGATATCGCGACCAATTTTACGAGTTTGCAGCAGGGGCTGCAGGCCAACCTGCAGAATTTTGCCGATCATTTGCAGTTCAATCTTGATCAGCGCCTGCAGGGGGTGAACGACCGGGTCGCGGTCTTGGATATTTTGTCCAAGGAATACCGTAAGATCGACACCAACTCGGGCTATTTTCTCATCGGGATCAAGAAATTTGAGCCGATCAAGGGAGGATACAAGCTGACGTTCCATATCGGCAACCCTAATTTTGGCAACTACAGCGGCCTGAAGCTCAAGGTGTTATGGGGCAAAAAATTCGATTCCGATAATCTGAAAGATTACGAGGCTTGGCGCAACAGTTTGACGGGCGCGGCGTACACGTCGACGCTGCGGCTGAACGCCGGGACCTGGAATGAATTGCACGTCGATATCCCGGTGAATTCCCCCAAGAATTTGGAATATATGGAATGCTCGCTGGATGTCACTTCGATCGAATTGGACCTTAAGAAGCCGGAGTAATGCCGTGATCAAGAGAGCGTGTGTTTTTGCGATTATTTTTTTGTCCGTTTTAAGCGTCCCGGCGGTCCGGGCGGCGCAGGATCTGGATGTCATTTTTAATAAGCAGACGAGTTATGATATCTATTTGCAGAGCGATGAAAACACGCTCAGCGTCATCACGCAAGTCAATATTATACGGCTGCAGGAAATAGGGGAGCGAATTTTTTTGGTGGTTCGTCCGGCCGAGTTTACCCTCAATAATACCGACGGTTTTGTTCTGCTCGACGCGGTGCAAGCGATCCTGCCCAATCAGAAACTCAAGATCAGAAATACGGCCAAATTTAACGCCAATTGGTAATTTTGTCAACAGAGGGTCACCCGTATTTGTGGGGAGAAGTGTCAGTTCATGACTTTGAGCAAGAACAGTTTTAAAAATAAAAAGATCAGCGTTATTCACGAAGGAAAATATATCCGTTTTTTGAAATTGGGTAGATGGGAATTCGTGGAGCGGACCAACTGCACGTCCATCGTGATCATTTTGGCGATGACGGATGATCGTAAGGTCATTTTTACGGAACAGTACCGTCCGCCGGTATCAAAGAGGGTCATTGAATTTCCGGCCGGGCTGGTCAATGACGAATCTAGGAACGAAAGTATTTTTACGGCGGCGAAGCGCGAACTCTTGGAAGAGACGGGGTACCGGGCCGGGCGAATGGTGAGATTGCTGGACGGGCCGGTCTCGAGCGGTTTTACCTCGGACATGGTCACGGTTCTGCAGGCGAAGGACATCAAGAAGGCCGGGCCGGGGGGCGGGGATAAATTAGAAAATATTGCTGTTTACGAGGTCCCGCTGGCTAAGGCCGAATCCTGGCTGGCACAAATGCAAAAAAAAGGACGCTTGGTGGACCCGAAAGTTTATGCCGGGCTCTATTTTCTCAATAAGAACGGAAGGACGAAAATTTCTTGAAAAAAGGTATTTTTTTGATATTATTAGCCTCTATTGCCGCGGGGTGCGCCAATTCGACGATTTCGAACATTCCCGCGCAGTATAAAATTAACGCAAAAACGCAAAGCAGCCTTGTTCTTGGAAAAATAACTTTTGTCGGGATCGAACCGGGTTTTGGCCAGCTCCTGTTCGTTCTTCAGGACGCCGCCACCGAGCAGGATCATCCGATCAAAATTGCGCCGGCCCGCACTCGTCAAGACGAGCGGACCACGGATTACTACTACTTTATCGAGCTGCCGGCCGGACATTACAGTATCCGCGAGATTACCGCGGTCCATCAAACGTTTGAGATCGTTGACGCCTATTTGCTGCATGCCAACGTGACGATCCCCAAAAGTTCGATCGTGTATATCGGGACGATCAAGGTAAAAAATCTCAAGCATTCGCTCAATCGTTTGGCTCCGATCACCGAGAATGAAATTGTAGACGAGCGTCAGGATGTCAGCGGAGTTTTTAAGGAGCGGTATCCGCAGTTTAAAGAGGCCAGGGTCGAGACGAAACTTATCGATGAATATGAACTTTTTAAAGAAGACGGCATCGGCGGAAAATTTTAAAATTTAAAATAGGTTAACCAGTCAAGAAGGAGCAGGAAGTAATGAATATCACGAAAATAACGGAAGTCTTGGGAAAAGACGCGAAAACATTGCTTGATCATAAATGCAATACCATTCCTAAAGAAGATCTGACCTTACCGTCCGGCGATTTTGTCGACCGGAGTTTTATAGGATCGGACCGCCCCAATAATGTTTTAAAGCATCTCAACTGGATGTATCACCACGGCCGCTTGGGCGGAACCGGGTATCTTTCCATCCTGCCGGTTGACCAGGGGATAGAACATTCCGCCGGGGCGTCATTTGCTCCGAACCCGCAATATTTTGACCCGGAGAATATCGTAAAATTAGCCATCGAAGGCGGCTGCAATGCGGTCGCGTCGACGCTGGGTGTCTTGGGCCTTACCTCGCGCCGTTATGCCCATAAGATCCCTTTTGTGGTAAAGATCAATCATAATGAATTTTTATCCTACCCCAACAAATATGACCAGATCCTTTTCGCGAATGTTCAGCAGGCCTTTGATATGGGCGCGGCCGGTGTTGGGGCGACGATCTATTTCGGTTCGGATGAATCCGCCCGGCAGATCCAGGAAGTCACCCGGGCCTTTGCCCAGGCGCACAAGTTGGGATTGTTCACCATTCTTTGGTGCTATACCCGTAATGCCGCTTTTAAGCAGGGGGATAAGGATTATCACACCGCAGCGGATCTGACCGGTCAGGCGAATCATTTGGGGGTGACGATCGAAGCGGATATTATCAAGCAAAAACTTCCGACAAATAATGGCGGGTACAATGCACTTAAATTTGGAAAAACACATAAACTGGTCTATGAAAAATTGAGTTCCGACCATCCGATCGATTTGACCCGTTATCAGGTCGCCAATTGCTATATGGGCAAGATCGGCTTGATCAATTCCGGCGGCGCTTCCGGGGACAATGATTTGCAGGAAGCGGTGGCTACAGCCGTTATTAACAAACGGGCGGGCGGCATGGGGCTGATTTCTGGCCGTAAAGCGTTCCAGAAGCCCATGAAAGAGGGTGTAGCGCTTCTCAATGCTATTCAGGACGTGTATCTCTGTAAAGAGGTCGCGGTAGCCTAAAAAATACGAGAAAATAGGGCAAAAATTCAAGGCCTGGTGCTCAAACAGCACCAGGCCTTTGTGTTTTACCATAACTCATTATATTTCAAATATTTATGTAATAATAAGGCCCGGATATATGGGCTGGCAGGCCCCCTTGAAATGTTTTATACTTATAGTAGATCCAAGGGGATCAATGGGTACTGATAAAAGGGGGTGATTGTCATGAAAGGCTTAAAAGTCTTCTTGATTGTCACCGGACTTATCGTTATCTTAGCTACAGCCGGTGGCATCGCGGTTTTAGTGCTAGGGAAGTAAAACAGAGAAACAAATATGAAACAGAACTTGAAAAGAAACCTTGTCCAGTCTAAGATGAAAACATGGCTATCCGCTATCATAACGCGCGAGGTTTTGCGGGATTCGTTGGCCTGCTTTTAACGGTTTTCATTTTAGGCCTGCTCTACTATTTTTTCTTTAATCGCAATCCTACCCGGCCAGCCCTTGATGAAGCTACCAAAGATATCGTTCATGATCTCAATATCGATACCTCCTCGCATCAAGGAATTCTAAACAGTACGGTCAGCGAAATCAAGCGTCTTGAAAAAATGCAATTGGAGCAAGCCGAACAGATCGACCTGTATCATCTCCCGGGAACGGAAAATTAACGCCGCCGCAGCAAGCGTTCCTTATTCGTCTTAAAGCTTTTTTCCCCTAAGATCTGCAAAGCCATCTTATCTTTGTCCTGCCCGTTGTTAAAATCATACTCGACAATTGCCACCACTCTTAAGATATTCGGGAACGGCTGCTTGAGCATGGCCGTATCACCGCCCGACATCGTGTCAATGGCGTTGACGTAGAGGGCCGGAGGATTTTGAATGGCGATCCCTTGTTTTTGAAATTCGGCGATGTAATGGGCCACGACCGTCTCTTTGGCCTCATTGTCGATAATCAGCGGCCAGGCCTCGCTCGAGGTCTCGAAGGTGGCTAAAAGCCGGGGAAGGTCTACGACCTCCTGGACCTCGGATTCATCGACCGGTTCTCTGGCAGCGGCTTTTGCCCGCTCCTGCTGCTGCATTTGCTGCTGATACATGATCTGTTGTTTTTCTTGCATCTGCTGGCGCTGAGCTTTTATTTGTTTCGGCCGGGCCACGGCGCCTCCGGCCCAGCCCCATTGCGGAACGAAAAGCACAAGCCAAAGAACAAGGGAAAGCGAAAGTCGGTTCATGGGAAGCCTTTGTAAGAAGTTTTAAAGTTTAGTATTTCTATTTTAGTATAGACGATAGTTTTTTAAAACTATATAATGAAAAATCAAAGGAAAAGAAAAATGCGTAAAGGTGTGATTTTTTTAGGATCGGTCTTGAGTCTTTTATCGTTGGGTCCTTCTTTGGTGCAGGGCTGGCCGGGGGCCGGTCAAATTCTCCCTGCATCGGCAACCGCGACCGCGGAAAATCCCGACCAAGCCGGGCTTGCTCTTTTTGAGGATCTTCCGTTGTCAGCCATTCCCAGTTCTCCGGTCACGCCCCGTTTTTTGGTGCACCACCGTTCTGCCTTGAATGGAAAAAAGATAAAAATTTCCGGGTTTGTGGTGGAAGCGATCTTGGGAGAAAAGGCCTGTCCCAGCGGCGCTGGAGGGTGCGGTCAGCCGCGGATCTTTATCGCGGAAAATTTATCCGGCAACCGTGAAATGGGTTACAATGTCATGGTTTTGGTCGCGGAAAACGAAGCAGGATATTCCGTCGGCCAAGCGGTGGAGCTGGAAGGAACCGTGCATGCCAGTAAAGTCGCGGTGTATATTGAAAAGAAATATTAGGAGGTTACATGTCTGAGCAGGTTCTCGCCTGGGTTTTGTTCAACGTTTTTGTGGTCGGCGTTCTTGTTATTGACGCCTTTGTTTTTCACCGCAAGGCGCATGAGATCAAGATGAGAGAGGCCGTCCTGGGGAGCGCTATTTGGGTCGGCTTGGCCTTTCTGTTCAATATCTGGATATATTTCTGGAAGGGAAAAGAGCCCGCGTTACAGTTCCTGGCCGGTTATTTGGTTGAACAATCTTTGAGCGTCGACAATCTTTTTGTTTTCCTGCTGATCTTTTCCTATTTTAAAGTTCCGCATCAATATCAGCACAAGGTGTTATTCTGGGGGATCCTCGGCGCCCAGGTCATGCGGGCGCTTTTTATCGTCTGTGGGGTAGCGATCATCAATCAGTTCCATTGGGTGATCTATATCTTCGGGGTCTTTTTGATCATTTCGGGGGTTAAGTTATTTGCAGAAAAAGGAAAAGAGATCCATCCCGAAAAAAATATTGTTTTACGGCTCTTTCGTAAAATGATGCCGGTGACGACAGATTTTGAGAACGGCCGGTTTTTAGTGAGAAAAGGAAGTGTCCTTTACGCCACGCCCTTATTGGTGGTCCTGGTCGTGGTAGAAACGACCGACCTTATTTTCGCTGTCGACTCGATCCCGGCCATCTTGGCCATCACCAAGGACCCGTTCATCGTTTATACCTCGAATATCTTTGCGATCCTGGGATTAAGAGCGATGTATTTTGCTCTCGCCGGGCTGATGAAATTATTTGAATACCTGCATTACGGTTTGGGAGCGATCTTGATTTTCGTGGGGCTCAAAATGCTGAGCGAAGAGTTTGTGCATGTTCCCATTTGGGCTACGTTGGGTTTTATTGTCGTGACCTTGATCGTTTCGGTGAGCGTTTCTGTGATAAAGGCGAAGGGGAAAAACGGGATCGGGAAGAGTTAATCTTCTTTGTGGCGGTGCGGCTTATCGAGATAGAGCCTGGTCAATTCGCTGGTGAGGAATTTAAAAGTTTCGTCGACATTGTCAAATTGGTGGAAGAGCTTTAAGTCTTCGGCATTGATGACCCCCCAGCGCACCATGGCTTTAAAATTGATCAATTCATTCCAGTATTCTGTCCCGTACATAATAATGGGCATGTATTTTTTGGATTTTCTGGTCTGCACCAAAGTGAGCAACTCAAAGAGTTCGTCCATGGTCCCAAATCCTCCCGGGAACACAATCAAAGCCTTGGCTAAATAAAAAAACCAAAATTTGCGGATAAAGAAATAGTGGAATTCCGATGAGATTTCGGGAGTTTGATAAGGATTGGGGGATTGTTCAAAGGGCAGGCTGATGTTCAGTCCTACCGAATGGCCCCTGGCTTTTTGCGCGCCTTTGTTCGCTGCCTCCATGATCCCGGGGCCGCCGCCGGAGCAAACGATAAAACGATTTCCCGGGTCGCGCAGTTCAATGGACCAGCGGGTCATTCTTTCGGCCAGTTCTACGGCATCCTCATAATAACGGGACATCTTCAGATCAGATTGGGCCTTTTCATACTGCGCCAGGAGTTCCAGCGGTGCGGAAGATCCCTTTTTTTTCATATGAACTTCAATTTCTTGAAGATTTTTTTCAGCAGCCTCCTTTGAAATGGTGCGCGCCGAGCCAAAAAAAACGATCGTATCTTTGATCTTGTGGTGCCGGAAGCGGACCTCCGGTTCAATAAGCTCGCAGAGGACCCGGATCAAACGGGCGGGAGGACTTTTAAGAAATTCCACGTTCTCATAAGACTTTTGCAGATGGATGGGCTGTGTTGGCTGTTCCTCAGGAGAATGTTGTTCTGACATGATCTATCCTTTTTTTATGCTACAGGAATCATAGCAAATCGAAAATAAATTGCAATAAGATATAAGGAAATGTCATTGTTTGGCGTGGCCAGGACGCGGGAGCGATGAAAAAGCGATTTATAAATTGACACTGTTTTCGCTGTTGAGTAGTATATTGATATTCAAACTGATTTTGTTGTCCAAACAATATCGTCATATATGACAAACCCGCTGCCTGATCCTGTTTCTCGCCGGCCAAATTTTTGGCAGGTGCTTTATGAGAAACTGGTGAAGATCAATGACACGCCGCAAAAGATCGCGCTAGGGTTCGGATTGGGGGTCTTTGCGGGAATATTACCGGGAACGGGGCCGGTGGCCTCTCTGGTCTTGGCGGTGATTTTTCGGGTGAACCGCGTGGCGGCTTTGACCGGAAGCCTTTTGACGAATACCTGGTTGAGTTTTGTGACTTTTTTATTTGCGGTCAAGGTCGGTTCGTGGGTGACGGGCGCGCAATGGAGCGAGGTTCAAGAGAGCGTGAAAACTCTCTGGCAGGATTTTCGTTGGGAAAATCTATTTGATGTTTCAGTGATGCGAATTTTTTATCCGCTGATCGTAGGGTATGTGCTGATCGGCTTAACGTTGGGACTGGTGACCTATTTTTTGGCCCTGACCGTGGTCACGGCCCGGCGGAAAAGAATCAACCCCGGTAATCGTTAGGAGCCGCCCACTTTTTAAAAGTTGGCGAGCCTCGCTATTCGAAGTAATGAAAGGCGGGAATACATGCAGGCATTGGAAAAAATATTGGGGGATATCAGCAACCTGGTTTGGGGACCGCCGATGCTGCTGCTTTTATTCGGTACACATCTTTTTCTTACCTTCCGTTTGAGATTTATTCAACGTTACATGGTCCAGGCGATCAAGATCTCTCTGGGACGGGGGAAAGAAGGCGACGGCGATGTCAGCCAGTTCGGCGCGTTGACCACGGCCCTGGCCGCCACGATCGGGACCGGAAATATCGTCGGGGTTGCTACCGCGATTGCTTCCGGCGGGCCGGGAGCGGTATTGTGGATGTGGCTCACCGGAGTTTTTGGGATCGCCACTAAATATTCGGAAGCTCTTTTGTCGGTCAAATATAGGATTACGACCTCGCAAGGCGTCATGGCGGGCGGGCCGATGTATGTTTTGGAGCGCGGCATGAAATGTCGCTGGTTGGGAATTGTTTTTGCCGCCTTGACCGCGGTAGCGGCGTTTGGGATCGGCAATATGGTGCAAGCCAATTCCATTGCCTCGCTGGTCAAAGAAACATTTAATATCTCACCGTGGTGGACCGGCATTGTCATAACTTTTCTGACCGCGGTGGTGATCCTGGGAGGCATTCAGTCCATTGCGAAGACCTGTGAAAAATTAGTTCCTTTTATGG
>MHGP01000012.1 GCA_001805615.1 Omnitrophica WOR_2 bacterium RIFCSPHIGHO2_02_FULL_48_11 | reverse complement strand
AAAGTGTCCACTTTTTCGGGGGAAGATCATTTTAAAGTTCTTCCTTTACTTTATGTGAACGTATTATGGCTCCTTCTGTCACAGTTGACTTCCTTTGTAGTTTTTTTCTATTAATTATTATCGTTTTTTCCTGTTCAAGTTGCAATAAAGCATTTTTGATGTCTTTGCGAATGCCTGCCGTATGCTCATATGCCCAATTTTCAACGTTTTCATATAACACATCTCGATCTTGATAATAATTAACACGTGATAAAATTTGATTCTTCAATTTATCTTCATCATTTAACTCGAATAAATTAAGCTGTCTCTCTGCCCCCAATCCAATTGCTTCGAAAGAAAACGCCTGCGATGATGCGCGCGCCATACAATTTTTCATTTCCTTTAAAGCTTTAATATGCTGTGATACATGTATAAGAAAATATCTTGGACGCCTGCCTTGCCCGGGAGTGTTCATTCGAAAAGGTAGAACATATATTCCACTAGCCTTTTCCTTCAATTTTTTACAATACAAATCCATAAAATAAGATGTCTTTCCATCAGAATTTAGACTTGCGGCATTTTTATATTCATCGGAGCCGAATAGGGATTGGAGATGTTCTTGCGAATGTTCTGTTTGTAGAAATCGATTGATATCATAATGCATAAAATTGATAAATAATTCTGTGCGTGGGTGTTTAAGAATGCGAAGCACTGTCTCCATGGTAAAGCCTGAATAGCCAAATGGATCAACGAAAAAAATGCGGGGGCGATACGCGCATTATTAGCTTCCAAATATCCAAACAACTCATCCATCCCTTGTTCAAATGTTGTATGTAATACCTGCCATTCCTGTTTATGTTTATTGATCCCTACCAAAATTGGCTGAAGATGCTCAATGCAACGTTTTTCACTATCAATGGCAATTATTAAAAATTTACGACTGCCGTCTTCGTCTATATATTTGTTCGCCTTCTCCGCAGCCAAAATCGGTGAACCATTTACTCTTGAGCTCTTTGTTTCATCAGCCCAATATTCACCGGGACCAGAAAAACCATCAACATAAATCAGTTTCTTTTCTTTACCAATTAATGACTGATTAGAGTACAAAATGGATATCCAAGCGCCAAGATAATCATTCAACAGTTGATGTTTAATCTTGGTTGGTTCTTCTATAATCCATGGAATTTCTGCTATCTTGGACATTCTCAGCAACCCTTAATAAAATTTTCGATTATTTAGAACGTTTCTAAATAACTCTACCATAACTTCTTCTAGCCCTGCGGTTGATCAGAAACGGGCTAAATCATTAATCAAAATTCTTTATTAACCCACGTTACGAATTCTTTTAAATTAAAAACCCTAACGGTCTTATTGAATGCTACCCCTTGCATGTATTTCTTGTCAGTAACAGCCTTCTTGAACCAGGGGATCGACCCAGACTTCCAACCGTCACCATCAATAACAACAATAATTTCATTTTCTGGCATCTTCTCAATAATATTGAGATACAAATAAGGTAATTTTTCATCAACGGAGCCTGGACCTTGCTGCCATTTACACTCAATACGAATTTCCTTATCATATCTTTTTGATTTTAATAAAAATTCAGTATTACCTCCATGGCCGTAAATTGTTTCGTAAGGAACATTGGTCAACAACAATTCTTCCCCGTATTTCTCTGGATTTCTCTTCCACTCCCGGAAATTTACAATTTGAAATTTCTTCCCTGAAAAAGCTCCTTTTACTGTTTGTTCAAGAACATTTCCAGAATCTGTTTGCGGTGTCATATATTATCCTTCATTTAATTATGATATTTTAGAATTCTACTATCAGAGAATATGTGCTGACTTTCCTCAAACATTGCCTTCCTAAACACAAACAAATGCTCATGCATGATCAGGAGAAAATCCTTAGCCTGGGCGCCCCAGTAGCGGGTGGTGGTGCAATTGTGCTGCAGCTTAATAACATCTTCTTTTAAAATAAAACCAGCTTTCAAAAACCGCTGCATCACGTTAAACGCGAGCGGCACAAAATGCCGACGGCGACGGGTATCGCCAATCAAAATGGCACAATATTTGCCAGGTTTGAGCACGCGGAAACATTCCTGCGCGACAGCTTCAATTTGATCGCAAAACTTTGTAAGATTACTGATTGCGGAAAGATCGCCATCAACTTCCTTCTCACCGTAACGGACAATATTCAAGTACGGCGGGTGCGTGGCAATGAGATCAACGGAGTCATCTTTAATTTTTTTCAGATCCCGCGCATTCCCCAACTCAATCTTGGGTTGAAACTCTCCGTTATCTGTCGAAAAATCGCACGCTTTTCGAGAAAGCTCAACAACTTCGGGATGAATATCAAAACCGATTCCCTTACGGCCAAGAAGCTTGGCCTCAATCATCGTCGTGCCGCTTCCAACCATCGGGTCAAGAACAGAGTCGCCTTCTTGGGAATACAATTGAATAATATTGCGGGGAATTTGTGGCGCCCAATTGCCTCGATACTTAGCGGAATGTGTTGCCCATTTGCCTCGTTCAGGAAAGGACCAGACCGTTGTAGCTTGAAGTTTTTCTTCGGGTGGGCTTTGCGGTGGATTATCAGAAAGCACTGTTTTCACTTCGGTTCCTTAAGCAACGGATAGTTTCTAACCAAAATTTCTTTAATCATACCTCGCTTTTCAGAATTGCAGTTAATCATCCTTGTCGCATCGAGACGCCTAATTTTATATTGCTTCTGACTAAAGAGTTCATCAAAGAAATCATCTTCCGGATCGACATTTTTAGGGTCGGAGTTACTCAAAATGACTTTCGCCCCCATCTCACTCAACTCATCGCAGACTTTCTTTAGCCTTTTCTGATCTTTGTCGCTAAAGCCATCCTTAATATATGCGGTAAAGTTAGCTGTCTTAGAAATCGGCCGATAAGGCGGATCAAAATAGACCAGCGAGTTGGCATCAGCTTTTTTAAGACAATGCTTAAAATCTTTGACCTCGATTTCAGCTCCTTGAAGAGCAACGCTTACGGCCCGCAAATTTTCCTCATCACAGATAGTCGGATTTGCGTAACGCCCAAAAGGAACATTGAATAATCCCTGCGAATTAACCCGAAAGAGTCCATTAAAACAAGTTTTATTCAAAAAAATCATAAGAGCAGTACGGCGAACTAAATGATTTTTAATTCTCACACTAATAAAATTGTTGTATTCAGTCCTTCTGTCATAAAAAAACTTTTCCCGCCTGGGTGGGCGAATCTTGAAATATTGTTCTTCTAACTGCTGAAGTTCCTTAATGAGCTCGCGGACCCGATCACGGATTGTTTGGTAGGCTGTTATAATTTCGGGATTGATATCGTAAAGATAGGCTTTCTTGATGGGATAGTGCTGCGACAGCCAAAAAAATACTGCTCCGCCACCGACGAACGGTTCAAAATATTTTTCAATCCGCTTGGCAGCGACAATCTCCGGAGGAAGATATTCTTTGATTTGATTTATCAGTTGGCCTTTACCGCCGGCCCATTTGAGGAAAGGCCTGCCTGCCGGTAGGCAGGTTTTTGGTGAAGTTTTAGTTTGAGTGTGCATAATCTAAGAATTTGAGGGGAAATCGAGTAAAATTACGATACCACACAAATGTATGGCTTGTAAAGAATTAATTTAAAAAATAATTACATCTTATCAATCTGCAATTTCATAACGCTGCATTCTTACACAAATGCTTTATTTTGGCAAGAATTGCGTTAGTTCAATTTCCCTACCGTATCCCTTCCCCCGGATACAGCTGCGGGGTGGGGTCGGATTGCCAGAACTCCTTTGTGGCGACGTCCAGGATGGTGAGTTTGCCGGACCAGCCTGCCCCGGTGTCCATCGCCCAGACATTGCCTTCCTCAACATCTTTAAGTTGTACAAAGATTTACTAATGCTTTATTTTAGCAAGAATTGCGTTTAGCCTTCCATTCTCACCGCATGCCCTTTTTCGAGAAGAAGAAAGATCAGCCAGCACACGAGGACGGGACTAATACACCGTCTCAATCGTTCCCTGCATAGCCTTCAGATTGAACAAACCCAATGCCGACTTATCCTCCAGGAATCTTTCCACATCTTTTTTGGCAGCTGCAAAGTCGATACGTTTGATATTTTCCAGAAGAAACGGCTTTAAATTGGTTTCGTCAAGGCCGGGATTCTTTCCCTGGGTCTGAGCAATGGCATTATTGAGGAGGGCCAGATTGGGTTTCACTCTCTTTCCCAGGTACCACACAAAATCGTAGAAGTCCCGCCCCTTGGTGAATTTCCGGTAGAAGCAGGCATGCAGCTTGCCGGCAAATAACGACGCTAGATCGTAATGGGTCATGCGGAAGGTATAAATTTTGCTGATGATGGAATCGGTCAGGACCCAACCTGCCGGCGGATTTGTGTCTACTACCAGCTTGATCGAAAATTTCTGGGCGGGGAGCGCGGAAAGGCCCAGCTCTTTAAGCAATCCCGGAAATTTTAACATCATATTGTGAACGTTGGTCTGGGTTTTAAGATTTGCTTCGCAGGGCAGGCCGTTGAGCTGAAACGATCTTAAGAGTTCTTTCTGGAGAAGGCCGAAATCATATTTTTGTTTGCGGATCAGTGAGAAATCCAAATCTTCCGAAAAGCGCCTGATATCGTAGAGGATCCTTAAGGACGTGCCGCCCACAAAAGCGACCTGGTCAAAAAACTTTTTATCGCTCATGGTCTTTAAGGCCAAGATCTGGAGGAACTCACGTGCGGCATTGAGCTTTTGTTCTGTATCCATCCCGGGCGTAAAACGCTGTTTAATGGCGTCGATCATTTTTTACTCCCTGCCGGCAGGCAGGCTTTGCGCTTCTTTGATCCAGCGCGCCAGATCGCGGACAACGCGCATCAGTTTTTTGGTTTCAAACAACTTGGCTAATTCTAAAAGCCGCTTGGCGCTTAAGTCCTCAATGTTTTGAAAACGGTAGGATTCTTCCAAGATCTGCTGTGTGTTACCGTCGAACCGGTGCAGATTCAGGTACAAAAAATCTACGACCGCTTTTTCAGGTTCCGCCAGAAAAAAGGAATCAGCGCCCTCCCCCGCTTTCTTAAATCCGCGGAAGGCTTTGGGGTGAATATGCTGGTACGTAAAATTTCCCAGATCATTTTTGAACTGCATGGTTTTACGGGTGGAAACCGAGGTGACATCGGTCACGCGTTCGGGGATGAGGCCGTAAAAATTAAGCGCTGCTTCGAGGCTGACATACGACGGCGCGTATAACATATTGGCCAGCGCGTAGCGGTCAAGATTAACCTTGCGGTCTTGGGCATTGAGGATATACATCCCCTTGCGCAGACCGATCAAGAGCCCCTTTTTCTGCCAGCGGCTTAATTGGTTGCGCGCGGCCTGCGGATCCTGGGCAGACGCCGTGAGATCACGGCTTAAGATAAACGACCGGTTCTGAAATTGATGTTTGAATTGGAGAAAGTTAATATATTTCCTTTAATAATCATTTATGATTATTTATAGAAATAATATACCATATAAAATGCGAATGTCAAGCCTGCCTTGAAAGTTCAATTTTTGAAATTACGACTGCCGGCGATGGCACACCTACCGTCTCCCTCCCCCCGGATACAGCTGCGGGGTCGGATCCGACTGCCAGAACTCCTTTGTGGCGACGTCCATGCTTGGGTTTAGGGGTCTACTCCAGTGTCTTACGCGCTAGTTCGTGCAATTCATCACTGGCCAAGGCTTGGGCTTTGCGCTTAACGGCTCTGGAATAATATTCCCGTTCGGTCTTGGTCATTTTCTCATTGTTTAACTTTTTATAAAAAAGCTCCTTTTGCTTTGGAGAAAACACCTGGGAAAGAGCATATTCCAAAAACAGTTCCTTAGTTTTGAGCAAAGTTTCCTTACTAGCAACAGCTCGTCTCTTAAAATAATTTTCAAAATTCATTTTTAATCTTTCCGCAGAAAAAACCTTATCATCAACTTTTACACTTTGGTCATTGGCTAACTGGCTGCGCATTTTATCAACTAACCTGGCCTCCCTTTCAGACAACTGTTTAGGCCATAGTTTCGTCCAAACATTTTCCACACTAAACAATTTAAACAGAGCCAAGACCAAAAGCAACAATTGATGAAGAGCCTTCCGATCGTTTTCATTTTTAAGATATGAAACCGCTTCTTCGGGCTTTAATTGATATTTTTCCACAGCCGTTCCGACGAGCACAGGAAACCCTTCCCATAATCTCATGTCATGAGTTCCCACAACTTCGGCCAGGGTTTTCTTAACGTCAAATGTCTCTTCAACTTCCAGCATCGGGAATCCAAGTTTGCTCACTTTTTCCAACAATTTTTTATCCGTCATATAAGCCTTCCTTTCGGAGCTTCTTTTCGAATGAGTCCCAATGTCCCCTGATCCGATCAGGATTTACATCATAACTTGCTAATTCATAAAAATGATCCCGTAATTGAGGGATATTAATCTTTTCTTTTTTTGTTTTTACCAAGAGCAGGCAATCCTCGAAATCAACACCGGAGCCGCGCATCAGCTTGCTCGCAATCAAATCCTCATAGTTAAGAATGCCCACGTAAATCTTAGACAATTCAATCAGCGGGATATTGCGTCCTTTTTTTAAAGGCGACTCCAGTAATTCCGTCGTATGAATCCACTGACCGCGAAAAAGATCAAAGACAAATATCTCTCCTTTTCGACTCCATCCATAGCTTGTTTTGAGCTCATAGCCCAGTTGTTTAAGCGTGCTAATGAGATAATCATATTCTTTGAGGTCTGGCACCATAAAATCGATATCTTTGGTGGACCTCCTTAACGCCCAGCAAGGTCAGGGCTGTGCCTCCGCAGGCCACCAAATGGACCTTCCTCTTTATAAAGCGGGTTCAGAGGTTTAATGTCTCAATGAGTTGTGTTTTGCCGATTCTTTCCATAATTTTGTACTAATTTATACAATTAATTGTATCAATACATGCAATATATTGTACTTAAATATACAATACTTTATAGTGGATGTCAAGAGGGTTGCCCTACCCTCTCCCTTTCCCCGGATACAGCTGCGGGGTCGGATCCGACTGCCAGAACTCCTTTGTGGCGACGTCCATGATGGTGAGTTTGCCGGACCAGCCTGCCCCGGTGTCGAGGGCCCAAAGATTGCACAGATGCAGCGGTTCGTCGGACCCAAAGTTCTGCGTCGGGGTGTGGCCGATGAAAATTTCCTCATATCCCCCACATCCAGAAAAGCGAAAGTCAGGATCCTGCATTGCTTTTTCATGGGCATCATGAAGCAGCTCGCGGTCCCACACCAAAAATTCCAAACTCTGCTCTTCGATCGGCTGCAAGGGATCAAATCCGCCATGCACAAAGAGCCGTTGATGTTCCGCATACCAGGGAGGCGCGTTTTTTAAAAAATCCACATGCGCCTGCGGCATTTTTTCTCCGCCGTACGAAGCGACCGTGGCCCGGCCGCCCTGACTCAACCAGATCTCTTCCTTGCTGCCGCGCCCTGCCCAGCCCAATGCCCAGAGATCATGATTGCCGATGACGTAAGTCAAATTTTTGATTTTCAAAAGCTCGTCGATGCACTCTTTGACCTGCGGATACCCGTCGCAAACATCGCCCAGGACGATCAAATGATCGCGGTGGGGGTCAAAATCCGCGCGCTGTAAGCACTGCAAGAGCGCCTGGTACGCGCCGTGTATGTCGCCGATAACAAAGGTTTTCATGGGAAGGATCCTACTATTGAAATTTTTTTGCGTAACGGTCCACTACTTCGCGGATCATCCGCTGGTATTTAATATTTTGTCGAAAGGCCTGACGCTTAAAAAATTCCAAACTGGATTTGGTCAACGACAACGTGACTTTGACCGTTTCTTCGGGGAAAACTAATTGGTCCGGCGGCGGGAGAAAATCTTTAATTATGGTTAATTTCCCAACCGGCATATCCGGATCAACCAGCCTTTTCTTTTTTATCTTGATCATATATCTGCGCTCCTTTCCTGATAAGAATACTCCCTCACGTTAGAATTGTCAATACTATTATACATACTCCCGTACATACTATTCTCACATCTCCCCCTTCTCCGCGAAGCTGTAAAAGGCGTTGTCGCCGATGATAATGTGATCCAGGATCTTCACGCCCAAGGTCAGGCCGGCATCAATGAGTTTGCGGGTAAATTGGCGGTCTTCCACACTGGGGACGGGTTTGCCGGAAGGATGATTGTGCAGGCAGATCATCGCGGTGGCAAAATGCTGCAGCGCGCGGTGATAAATCTCGCGGATGACCGGCGAGGCATAATTGACCGTGCCTTCGTCGAGATCTTCAATGGCGAGCACGCGATTCTGGCCGTCCAAGAAAGCGACCTTAAAAACTTCCTTTTTCAGGTCCCGCAGGCGCGGCATGAGGATCGTGACCAGATCCTGCGCTGACTTGATCTGCACATTCTCGACGCGGGCTTCGTCTTCGCGGAAACGCCGGCCGATCTCCAGCGCGGCTTTGATCTGACTGATCTTAGCCGGACCTAAGCCTTTGAATTTGTCCCAATCACGGGAGTCGGTGTGGCTCATGGCGCGGAAGGTCTTGAATTTGTCCAATAATTTGCGGGCCAGATCCACTGCACTTTCGCCTTTGATGCCGGTGCGCAATAAAATCGCCAGCAGTTCGGTGTTGGTGAGTTTGTGTTCACCGTATTTGAGAAGCCGCTCGCGCGGACGATCGTCAGACGGCCAGGAACAAATGGAGGTTTTGTATTCTGGAGTCGGCATGGATTTCCCTTCTTTCGAATGATTTGACATTTTGGGAAATCGAGGCAGGAATAACTTGAGGGGTGAAGTCATCTTAGCACCGCGCCTAAAAATTCACCACTAAAATTTATCGCGCCATGATAAATAATTCTCCATTTGACAAAACACGGCTCATCCACCTATACTAGTTGCATATGCAACCTTATTAAATCTCCTCCATGCCAAAAAATAAATACAATCTGGAAGAATCACTGGGCTACACCATGGGCCGCGCCGCGCGCGCCATGGGCACGCGCCTGAACCGCAACTTTACCGACGCCGGATATGACGTCACCTGCGAGCAGTGGTCGGTCCTCACCAACCTTTGGCAGAAAAACGGCCAAAGCCAGCAGGACCTGGCGCAAAACACCTGCAAGAACAAGACCAGCATGACCCGCCTTATCGATAATATGGAGAAGCACAGTTTAGTCGTACGCATTCCCAGCAAAGAGGACAAACGGCAGAAATTGATCTACCTGACGAAGAACGGCCGGGACCTGCAGGCCAGATTGATCAAGGTGGTCCACAAAACTCTGGAAGACGCTCAAAAAAATATCAGCGCCAAGGATGTCCGGCTGTGCAAAGACGTCCTGTGCAAAGTATACGAGAATACTAAAGTCTAACTTTCTAAAAAAGTAATGGTTGAATATGCAACTGATAAATAAAAAATTTCAAGCGTATGTTGTGGGGTCTTTGCTTTTATTTTTAGCCGGCTGCGGCAATCAAGCCGGAGGCCCGCCGGGCGGCGGTTTTGCCGCCAGCGTCGTGGCAGCCCCGGTCAAAAAAGAACTCATCGAAGAAAAAATATCTTTAGTGGGCACCCTGATGGCCAACGAAACAGTGGACATCAAGAATCAGGTCGCCGGGGTCGTGAAACGCATCGGCTTTGAAGAAGGACAGACAGTCACGGCAGGCCAAATGCTTTTTATGATCGATACCCGCAAACTGAACGCCACCCTCGCGCAGACCGAGGCCAACTTCGGCTTGGCCCAGACGACTTTTGACCGGCTTTCTACGCTCATCACCGCCGGAGCGATCTCCCAGCAGAAATTTGACCAGGCCAAATCCGATCTACAGGTCAAAAAAGCCGAGATCGATCTCATCAAGGCCGAGCTCGCGGATTCCGTCATCAGCGCGGCTTTCGACGGGATCGTGGGAGAACGCAAAGTCAGCGCCGGCCAGTTTGTCGACCAGGGCACCACCCTTTCCTATCTCATCAACCAGGACCCGATCAAAGCCGAATTCCGCGTGCCGGAACGTTTCTTAGGCCAATTGAAGAACGGACAGCCCATTCAAGTGACGGTCGCGGCTTATCCGAATAAAATTTTTAACGGAGACGTGTATTTCATTGACCCGCAAGGGGCACCAGAGAGCCGGACCGCGCTCATCAAAGCCAAATTACCGAATGCGGAAGGAAAATTGCGCCAGGGAATGTTTGCCAATCTGGATCTCATCGTCAACGTGCGTTCCAACGCGCTGACCATTCCGGAAGAAGCGCTGATCGCCCGGGGCGATGAGGTTTATGTTTTTGCCGTTGATGCGGAAAACAAGGCGCAGATGAAACCGGTCAAAGGGGGCGTGCGTTTAGCCGGCACGGCGGAGATCCTCGAAGGCCTCTCCGCCGGGGAAAATGTTATCGTGGAAGGTTATCAAAAGATCGGCCCCGGTTCACCGGTTAAGATAAAAGAAAATACAAATGAAACAAAACTCTAGTGAAAGCAAACCCTAAATCCAAAACTCTAAATTCTAATCCAGCGCCCTTGGACTATCCTGAAAATAAAAAAGCTGATTGCACTTGAACTTTCCTAGATAAGTTGCGCACTCCGCCTTTCCACTATAAGTAGGCGGAGTACAGCAACCAGTTTCCTCTAAAAATCAAAAAGCGTTACTTTGATAAGTAACGCTTTTTGTTAGGAGAACTTGGTTGCGGGGTCGGGATTTC
>MHGP01000011.1:5418-16222 GCA_001805615.1 Omnitrophica WOR_2 bacterium RIFCSPHIGHO2_02_FULL_48_11 | reverse complement strand
TTTCAGAATAAGTTCAGGTGAAATCAGGACTGCTCACCTTCATCAAGATAAATTTATGGAGAGGTGGCTGAGTGGTTGAAAGCGGCGGTCTTGAAAACCGTTGGGGATGCAAGTCCCTCCTGAGTTCGAATCTCAGCCTCTCCGTTTTGACATCACTAGAGTTCGCACCTGTTTTCCTTAAAAACAATACTTATGAATAGAGGAAACAGGTACAGCACTTGCCTCCACAAATTTTTTTAGAAAGGCAAGGCGAATCTCTACCTCTCCGTGATCTAGAGTTCGCACCTGTTTTCCTTTATTAATAAAAATATGCTAAAGAAGAAACAGGTGCAGTCCCTGCATCCTCTAGGATTAAGGAAAGCAGGGGCGAATCTCAGCCTCTCCGCCAGTCTCCTTTATATAAAAATCTCTTAACCCAAAGGGCAGAGGTTTTTATAATTTTAGAAGAGACTGGCGGTTGTATTTTGAGACCATCAGTCTCAAAATGTTCCGCTTAATCCCCCCGCAACTGCAGAGTTCTCCCCGTAAAAATTCAAAAAACTTTGTAACATTTTAAAGGTCGATACGTTAAAAGATTGAGAGCTATAAATTCGCTCATTGTAATTGCAAAGTTTAACGGGCAGGTGTACTATGAAAAATGTTAATTAGATTATTTTTTAGAAATGAGGCAATATGAAAAAAATTTGTTTTAATCTACTTGCCGGATATATCCTTTCCCTTTTTTTCACTTCTAATCTTTTTGCCACAGATTTTAAAAAAGCCGATGAGTTGTTTGAGAAAGGGACTTTTCAGGCCGCGCTTGCGGAATACGATCAAATTGTTTCTCAATCAAAAAATTCCCACGAAGCCTTCAAGGCTTTTTACCGCGGGTGTGAAAGTCTGTCCCATTTATACCGTTACGGTGAAGCCGTTGAGCGCATCCGGCAATATAAGGGAAACCCGGAAGGCCATGACCGGCACCGCTTGCTCACGCTTAAGGCGGAGATCCTGCGTAACTTTCTTCTTCAGTATGGCGGCTATCAGCGCAGTGATGTCATTGATGTCCCCGGCAAAGAAGTTTTTCGTTTGACCCCCAAAGAAATTAAGCAAGAGATCTCTGACAGCTACGCTCAGCTTTTTGACAGCCGGGAAGAATTAGTTAAATTCCCATTACAGGATGAAGCTTATTTCCTGGACTTGGAAAAAATTGATTTTGGGAAGTATCCGACGTTTTTGGATTACGCTGTGGAAAGTTGGCTAGGACATCTTCGGCAATATGTCTATGACCAGAATCCTGAAAATAAGGCGCCTAATCCCGAGGCCACAGCGTTATTGGCTGATGATTTTACCCAACCACTGCAATTTAATGACCCGTCCGGGCTTTTGGCCGCGGAATTGATCGAAACATTGGTGCGCCTGCACGGTGAGCAAAATATTGAAGCACGTGAACGCTTGAAGATCGTCCGCCTGCTTTTGCCTGTTGGACAAAATTTTTTATATACTTTTCCTAAAGATAAAAATTATTTCGACTACGCCCTGCAGGCAAAAGATGTGCTTATGCGCTGGGCCCAAGATTTCAAAAATCCCGAAGCCAAGGCAGAAGCACTTTATCAAGCCGCAAACCTTTTTTATTTTCAGCTTTATAACAAAGTAGAGCAGCGGGAAAAAAGGCCCATGATCTATGCCTGCGTATCGAGAACGAATTCCCTCAATCCAAAACAAAGCCGCGTGCTGAGAAACTGCGTCAGCAGATCGAACTGCCGGTACTGAGCCTTTCTCCTAAGCCGGATACCAACCCGGGTTCACATCTTTATCTTTTGACGACAAAGAATATTAAGGATGTTTATTTTAGGATCTATCCTTTTGATCCTATTCGTGCCAAAGGATTAAATGATCCCAATAGCGGTTACCGAGGGTTTAGTGGTGTTTTTCAAAGTTATCCTTATCCTGCCTGGATAAAAAGTATTGTCGCGACGGATCCTCCTCTGAAGGCATGGGAGCAGGACACTCACGATACCAGTAATTATGAAAATAAAAGCAACGATCTAAAACTTTCTAATTTAAATAAGGGGCTTTATCTTTTATTAGCCTCTGCGGATAAGGATTTTAAATTCGGCAGTTCCCTTATGAAGGCGACTGTGGTCAATGTCACCGACTTGATCCTTATGGCTACGACAGGAGTAACCGATGGCACGAGGACGGCTTATTATGATTTTATCGAGGATAATACTACAACCCAAACCCGTGAGGAGGAGATTAGCCGCCTGTATGTCGCGGACGCAAATTCCGGCCAAGCGGTTCCCGATGTCACGGTAGACGTAGTAAAATTTAATAATTATAATTCGGAAGATATGGTAAGCCTTAAAACAGATGATCATGGCCTTGCCTTGATGAGGATGCCGATAAATTTATGGCCCTCCAACGGCAATTATCTGCAATTTGATCCCTTGGCCCACAAGGAAAATTCTTTTGCTTATTTCCAGCAGCCGTTATATTTTAACTATAATACCCGTTCGCCGTATGAAATTTTTATTGAGACCGACCGGCCGATCTACCGTCCGGGCGATAAAGTTCAGGTCAAGGCGATCGTGGTCAAACATACTTCCTCGGGTATCAAAACCGCCCCTTCCGCAAAAACAGTCAACCTCCTCGTCCGCGATACCAATTATAAAGATTTTTTTAAAACAGATGTTGCATTGAATGATTACGGCAGTGCCTCAACTGAGTTTGAAATTCCGTCGGGGAGACTGCTGGGGAATTATTCTATTTATGCTGCTTTCGCCGAAAATCGTTTTGGGGCAAATACCCAGGTCAATTTTTCCATCGAGGAATACAAACGTCCAGAATTTGAAATGAGTCTCAAAGATGCGGAAAAACCTTGGAAGTATAATGAGCCAGTTGAAATTGTAGGAAGCGCTAAATATTATTTTGGTGGAGCTGTCCCGGATGCACCAGTCAGTTACAAGATCCGGCGGAGTTGGTATATCCCATACTGTTTCCGGTATTGGTTTGGCCGCAATTACTCATTTGATAACGGCGGCACTGAGATTGCCTCGGGGCAGGCCACTACGGACAAGGATGGCAAATTTACCATTACCTTCACGCCCACGCCCACGGGCCAAAATACATATTCCGGACAGATGCCGGATATCAGCGCTTATTATGTTGATGTCGATAGCCGTGATGCCGGCGGACGCACCATCCATGCGACACACAGTTATCGTGCCGGTAAAAATGCGATATATTTTGAGGTCACTCCGAAAAAAGGTTTCTTTTTTGAGAACGATGCCCCGGAGATCCACTCGCGGCAATTATCCGTGAATGATACACCGCTGGAGGGGAAGGCTGGTTATGAGGTTTATGCGCTTTCGAGCGAGGCTATCAAAGGCGCTCTTTATAACTATGGTTCTTGGCAGGATGTGCCTGCTTTACAGGCCCAGCTTAAAGATATTAAAAATGGAAATTTGGTGGTGAGCGGTGAAATTAATTATGATAAAGAAGGCAAGGGGACAATCGAACTTAAATCTTTAAAGAGTGGCACCTACCGAATCATTCTTAAGGCGCGCGACAGTTGGCAGGAAGAAGTTAAGCAGGATCAGATTTTTATTGTGGCCAAAGATATTAAGACCGCAGTGCCAACCGGCGCTTATTCCATCACGCTACCCGAACAGGAAGAATACGAAGTCGGTCAAACCGCAAAGTTTTTGATTGGCTCTAGCCAGAGCGCAGGAAAATATTTCCTTGAAATTTGGACCGGCGAATACCTGCGGGAAAAAAGGTTTATTGATTCATCTTTACCCGTGCAGGTCGTCGAAGTGCCGGTTACTGAAAAGCTCAAGGGCGGATTTACCCTGCGCTGGTTTGGGGTCAAAGATTTTTCCGTCTGGTATGGCCAGGAATCAGTTACGGTTCCCTGGAAAGAAAAAAACTTTCGCTGGCTTTTGAGCCTTTCACATCGGAACTTTTCCCGGGCGCGGAAGTGACCTGGGGCATTAAGGTGTCAGACAAGGACAAAAATCCGGTGCGCTCAGAAGTTCTGGCATTGATGTATGACCGTTCGCTCGAATATTATTTTTCTTCTCAATATCCTTGGCTAGACAGTTTATATGCCGCACGGATCGCATTGAATTACAATTATGGTTCAGATTCCAGCCGTCTGATGAATTTCTTTGAAATTCCCGTAACCGAAGGATTGTTGGACAAAATGCTTAAGGCATTTCAGCAACCACTTGAGGATTTTCGCGTGCCAGGACTACGCACGTGGCAAACCTGGGGCCGGGAAAGTCGGGGAAGAGGCGATATGGAATTTTTTGGCGGAAGGATGATAGATGGGGCATCAGTAAGAGAATCGGGAGCAGGAGCACAATATGAACCATATTATCTTTTTTCTTCAACTGAAGCTGATTCGCTTAGAAAAGAAGAAATGGTTTTCGGCCTGATGAAGTCTTCGGAAGAGAAATCATCCTTTAATAGAAGGATAGCTGATAAGAAATCGGATCTTCAGGTTTTTCAAGGTTCCCCCTCCGTTGCCACCCGGAAAGAATTTGCCGACACGGCTTTTTTTAGGCCGCATATTCTCACCGCCTCCGATGGCAAAGGATCCATCACGTTTAAAGTTCCGGAACAATTGACCGGCTGGAAGGTTAAGGCGTTTGCTTTTACCCAAGATGCCAAAGAGGGCACGATTATTGAAGAAGCTGTGACGCGCAAAGATCTCATGGCGCGGGTGGATGTTTCGCGATTTTTTAGGGAAAAAGATAGAGGTACGATCACGGCCTTTGTGCACAATGAAGGAGAGGTTCCTCTGAAGGGCCGATTGCAAATTAATGTGACGGAAAACAATGAGAATATCAACACAAAGATCAAGATCGCGGAAAATTCGCGCGCATTTGACATTGAACCGCACGCCCAAAAAAGTTTTGATTGGCCGGTGGAGATCCCGCCGGGAGTGGCGACGTACAAGGTCCGGGTCGAGGCGGTTGCTGATAAATTATCCGACGCGGAAGAACGGCCGTTGCCGATCTTGCCGTCGCGTGAGCGGCTGATGGAATCGCGTTTTGTGTCGCTTTCGGGCAAGGCATCTAAAAAGCTAGACATCAAACTGGGGGCTGATCCCACACGCATTAATGAAACTATGAATTTGCAGGTTGAACCGCAATTATTTTTAACGGTCATGAACACAATCCCTTTTTTGGTTGAATATCCATACGAATGCGTTGAGCAAATTCTCAATAAATATGTGCCGCTTTCGATTATGCATGCGGTTTATGAAAAACATCCGGAAATTCAGCGCGCGGTCAGTAAGATCCCTAAGCGTTCAACGCCGACACCTGTTTGGGAGAAGAACGATCCCAATCGGCTTATGAAATTAATGGAAACTCCGTGGGTATGGGAATCAGAAGGCCGGCCCACGTCTTGGCCGATTATTGACATGCTTGAGCCTACCGTTGTTAAGGCCAAAGAAGACGAGAATTTGGAAAAATTGCGCAGTGCTCAGCTTTCTAATGGTGCTTTCCCGTGGTGGCCGGGCGGACAAGCAGATCCGTACATGACTCTCTATGTCCTTGACGGATTTGCCCAAGCGCGTCGGTATGGGGTGGAAGTTCCTCGCGATATGATTGAGCGGGCGCTCGCTTATGTTAATCAAGAGATACCGCTTCGTCTTAAACCCGAGGCTTATGAATTATCATTGATCTCCATGGCTGCTTATGTGGTGACTTCTTATCCGCAAAATGAATTCCCGACGGCAAAGCAAGGTTTTGAAGCTGCCAAGTCTTGGGTGCAATTTTTGGAAAAAAATATTCATGCCCTGACGCAATTTGGCAAAGCATATTTGGCTTATACGTATTTTCATTTGGGTGACATCAAACGAGCTAATGAAGTTTTGGATATGGCTTTGGATGGTAGCCGTGAAGACCCAATCGCTGGTGTCTATTGGACTCCAGAAAAATATTCTTGGGTGTGGTATTCGGATACGCTCGAGATGCATGCATTTCTGTTGCGCACTCTGCAGGAACTTCGCCCCGAGGATAAGCGCATGGACGGCATGGTGCAATGGCTTTTATTTAACCGTAAAGGCAATGTTTGGAAATCAACTAAAGCTTCTGTGGCGGCAGTGTATGCGCTTTTGGATTATATGAATAAAAAAGGATCTCTCGTTTCAGATGAGAATTTCAAAATCCAATGGGGCAAGACCAATGATTCCGTTACTGTAGCCGCGGATGATTGGCTCGAGAAGCCGTTGAGTTGGCAGAAGAAGGGTTTTGAAATTGCTGATGCGGATATATCTGCAACAGTCGGTAAGGATGGCCCTGGCGTTTCTTTCGCGAGTCTGACCTGGATGTATTCCACGGATCAAATTCCGCAAGCCTCTCAGGCTGGGATGCTCGAACTTTCTAGAATATTCTACCTGCGGCTCAAAGAAGGTGATGATTATCATTTGCAACCTCTTATCAGCAATGCTACTGTCAACGTCGGTGATGAGATCGAAGTTCAATTAAAAATCAATACGCGTTCGCAATTTGAATATGTGCACCTTAAAGATCCCAAAGCTGCCGGGTTTGAAGCTGAAACACTTTTAAGCGGTTGGAAGTATGATGCGCTTTCGTTTTATGAAGAGCCTAGGGATTCTTTGACTAATTTCTTTATGTCCTGGGTCCCGCATGGCGAATATATCCTTCGCTATAGGCTTCGGCCGACCAAACCAGGGACGTATCGTATTGGTGCAGCCACGTTGCAGCCGATGTACGCGCCAGAAATGTCGGCGCACAGTGATGGTTTTATAATAAATGTTATAGGGAAGTAGCCGACAGATATTTTGTTAAGGACATACGACATGGCCACCATTTTTTTTGCAGGATGGCGTTCTCTCGCGAAGTGCTCCGCCATCTTCGCAGCTCCGAAAATGACGAGACTCGCCCGTTTTATCTGTGTTCATTAAGAAAAGCAAGGCGGTCCGCCAGTATAAATATTTTTTTCGTGTTGACTTCCTTCTAACATTATCCCCCGCAATAAGTTATAAGAACAATTAGCGATTCAGTCTTGCCGAAGTGCCCATTTGAAGGTACAATTACTTTAGTTATTAATTTTATTTTTAATACTATTACGATAAAATATGTTTAAAAACATGAAATTCGGATCTATCGAAGACGCTTCAATCCTGCGCAAGTTCACTGTCCTTTTCTTGTTGATGTCCATTATTCCCATCGGGGTCCTCTTCTATTTTTATCTTGAGCTGAAAGACAGCGGCTCCATTAAAATCACGGAAGCTAATTTTAGCACCACGCTTTTTTTGATCGTGCTGGGGGTGGCGGTCGGGTATTGGGCGATGCGCTCGGTCTTAAAAAGCCTCATCGATATTACCCGCTCCAATCGTGATGCGTTGACGGCCATTCTCGGTCCGGAAAAAATTCAGGAGCTTTCTGAGGAAAAGAATGAAATCAATGTTCTGGCGCGCTCCTTCAGCGAGGTCACTTCGCGGTTGGAAGAAAATATCAAAAGCCTGGAGATGGCGAAGAAGACGCTGCATTCTGTCCTGACCAGGGTGGGGCAGGGGATTTCTTCCATGCACGATATCGGCTCGTTCTTGGATTTGATCGTGGAGACGGTGGTTGATGCTTTTTCCGCCCGGGTGGGGTTTCTCATGCTGGTCGATGGAACTAGAAATAATTTATATTTGAATGCGGTCTATGGGGTCAATGTCGGGCCCAAGAGCCACATTAAGCTGTCAGCCGACGGCAAACCTTTCGGCGAAATTTTGAAAGGTAACCGCCCGGTGATTATTGATTTCTTGGAAGAAGCATTTTTTAAGGACGATCACTACCGAGCCCTTTTTAAAACACCGATGCTTTGCGCGCCGCTGGCTCTGCATGAGCATGTGATCGGAATTTTGGTGGTCGGGGGGAAACATTCTGGCCTGACCTTTCAAGACGATGAAAAGAGTCTGATTCATAACCTTGCCTTGCAAACCGCCGTAGCCATTGAAAATTCCCAATTGAATGAGAACGTGGAAAAAACATATTTTGAAACAATTTCAGCGCTGGCTTTGGCGGTTGATGCCAAGGACCGGTATTCGCGGGGGCATTTGGACCGCGTGGCCGATTATGTCGTGCGTATTGCCAAGGCGATGCAGCTGAGCGAAGAGAATATTAAGACGTTGCGCAACGCCGCGCGGCTGCATGATGTGGGAAAAATCGGTATTCCCGATGAAGTCCTGACCAAGCCTGCCCCGCTTACCATCCAGGAAATGGACATGATGAAAAAGCATCCGGAAATTGGCGAAAGTATTATCCGTCCGGTCCGGTTTCTGCGGAATTTGTGCGATATTGTCCGGCATCACCATGAAAAGCTGGACGGTTCGGGATACCCCGATGGATTAAAAGAAGATCAGATCTCGCTCTTGGTGCGGATCACGACGGTGGCGGATATTTATGATGCCTTGACCACGGACCGGCCTTACCGTAAAAAATATTCTTTTGAAGACGCCAGTAAAATCCTGCGTGATATGCGCGGTCAGCTTGACCAAAGTGTCGTTGAAACATTTCTGTCAACATTTAATGCCTCAGGCCAGCCCGAGCAGGTCTAATCTCCGCGTTCTGATCGGTTCCCGTTTTTAACCAAATTAAAATGACCAAGACAATATCCCCCACAGAGAACGACCAAAATAAACCCGCGGATCGGGCCCAGGTCATTCGCTTAACGGTCCAGGTGGTCTTCGTTTATTTTCTCGTCATTGTTTTTCTTATTGTTTGTATGCTTTTCGGGGATATGCCCGCGCCTTATCCAAAGACCTGGACGGGCCTCATGGATTTTGTTTATTATTTTTTGCCGTATCTTTTGGCGCTATGGGCGGGAGTGATGCTGCGGCCGTTTTGGCCCAGTTTCCGCAATGTTTTTGTGGGTATCATCGTGGTGCATCTTTTTTACAGCTTCGGTATTTATATGGGGCATGCTTATCATTGGGACCGGCTGGAACAGCAAACCCGCCGTTATCGCTCGGAAAAAATAAAAATTCTTACAGTGGACCATCAATTCTTGAAAAATTCGCAGGATGATTCGGCTGTACAGCTTTTGGTCAGGTTGCAGTTTGATTCGGCCGAACTGTCTTCCGGGGATTACCGCATGACGGCAGAACTATGGCAGCGCGGCCTGGCCGTGCCGCAAGCTCAATTCGATTTTTATGATTTTAGAATTGGAGAAAAGGGCGGCCAGGTGTTCCAGACAGTTTTGTCTGCAGAGCTGCAAAATTTTAACAAGGATACGGCCGGCGACCCGTACGATATTAATCTTAGGATCCAGCGGAAAATCTTGATCGATGAAAGCATAAAAAATTTTTTATTCTGGGCACGCTGGGCAGCTTTTTTCCGCACCGCCGATTGGGAAGGCAGGGATACTGAGTTGACCGACCGGTGGGTCGAAACGCACGTGCTGCGCAAGATCGATTCTGTGCCGTGGCCGCCGCGGATGGGAAAATAAAAGGACGAACGATGGGCAGCATCCATAAGGTCAATGATGAATACTATGTCGAATTTTATGCCCGCGGGTTGAAATACCAGCAGCGGGCCGGACGGGATCTGGCCGCGGCCGAAAAACTTTTGCAGGAGATCGAAGCAAAGATCGCGAAAGGGGAAATGGCCACGATCGTACGCGATGTCGATGTGGATATTTTCTTAAGCGATTTTCTGGAATATGCCAGGATCCAATACCCGGTCAGGACATGGGCACGCTATAAATCCCTCACCGAACATTTTCATGGGTTTCTCCAAAAAAGATTCCCGCAGCTAAAGAAACTCTCCGGGGTCACGCCTGTCGTGATCGAGCAGTATAAAGAGTTTTTAAGCAAAGAGGAAGCGTGGCGGAAGCGCAAGCTCAAGCCGCATCTGGTGAACTTAAGTTTATTTCTCCTTGCGGAGGTGCTGGAATATTCCCGCAAGCTGGGTTATCTCAATGATAATCCGGCCTTGCATATCCGTTACTTAACGGCCGGACAAGTCCGCAAGCCGCGGATCCCGACGGAAGAAGAAATGACGCGGCTTTTTAAAGCGGCAACGATCGATTTTGCCCGGGTGCTGGAATTTGTTACGCTGACCGGGGTAACGATCGAAGAGTTGATCCGGCTGCAGTGGCAGGACGTGAATTGGACAGAAAACTGTCTGGAAATAAAAGACACGGTCTTGCTGAAACGGTCGGTCCCTCTCACCGGCCGCACCATAGAAATTTTAAAAAATTTGCAGGGGAGTTGTTATCCGCAAACACCGTTCATTTTTGTCAACGAGCGCGGTCAAAGACAGTCGGTCAGGTATTTTGCGGATCAGCTCGCGCTCTTGCGGGCGGATGACAAGCTGGGTGAAAAAATAGCCTTTTTGACATTGCGGCATTATTTCGCGCATCGGCTGCTCCGTCAAAATATTTCCTTGATTGTTCTTAATAAATTGTTAGGATTCTTGGATGTCGCGCGGATCTTATTTTATATGGAATGGGTCCAGGATAAACAAAAAGATGCCAGCGCCTCACCGCTGAGTTTGTAAAATGCAAAATATTCTATGGAAAATTTCTAAACTGGTTATTTGTGCGGCGGTTCTTTTGCTGTGTTTTAACGGGTTGCGCGCGTTGCATTATGCCGCCCGTGCCCGCTTCACTGTTGATGTCCTGGAAAAATTTATTCAGATGTATTATGAAGAACACCGGAAGTATCCGGCGAGTTTGGAAAGTTTGCCCGGGATCAATGTCGTCTCATATCGAGAAGGCCTGGCTTTTGATTCAAAGGCATTAAAAAATTGGCAGGGAAGCGGCTACCGGTACGCTTATGAGCTGTTGGACCAAGACC
>MHGP01000011.1:5264-5366 GCA_001805615.1 Omnitrophica WOR_2 bacterium RIFCSPHIGHO2_02_FULL_48_11 | reverse complement strand
ATGAATTGTGGTCCACTGGTATTGAGTTCGGGATGACGGAAGAAGGGTTTTTGAAATTTAACGCGCTTGGTGTTGATGCATCGGCAGACAGCCATGAGGAAG
>MHGP01000011.1:0-5189 GCA_001805615.1 Omnitrophica WOR_2 bacterium RIFCSPHIGHO2_02_FULL_48_11 | reverse complement strand
GTCTTTGATTATAATCGAAAAAAATAAAGATCTCTCAGTCTAAAATCGGCTTCGAGATCCTCAAGCTTTTCAAAATAAGATTAAGGTAGCTTTTCGGAGAGGTGCGAGAGCGGTTGAATCGGGCAGTCTCGAAAACTGTTGTGGGCGTAAGCTCACCGAGAGTTCGAATCTCTCCCTCTCCGCTTTAATAAATCAGCGGGTTCTCCCATCTTTTTCAAATGTTTTATTTGAAGAAGATGGGACCCCGCTTTCTGTAATTTTGATTCAGAAAGGGCGGGGGAATCCCAGCCTCTCCGCCATTTTTGCTGTGCAAAAATGGCGAGACTCGCTCTCGCTTCCTCTGAGTAGACTAAGGAAAGCGAGGCGGTCCGCCAGTCTACTTTAGATGAAAGCTCCAATCCCGCAGGGGGAGCTTTCATTCTATTTTAAGGAAAGACTGGCGGTTGTATTTTGAGGCCAACAGCCTCAAAATGCTCTGTGGTATCCCGACAGTTCTCTCGTCTTTCCTGATTTTGGTTAGATGGAGAGGGGTTTCTAGCTTCATAGATTTTGTGATTTTTCCTACCATGTTCCTTCCGGCATTTAATTTTTCATCGATCAGGATTGTTTTGTGAAAACGTTTTCAGGAATCAAACTTACCCCCTTGCCAAACGGATTCTATATATGGCATACTTGTCCTAATGCTTATTCTATATAATGGAAAGGAGGGAAGAGAAGAAAATCAAAAATACAAAAGAAAGAATGAAAAATTGATGTGTTCCTGAGAAAGGGCACCTTTAGTTTAATTTTAAATTGTAATGCCACGGAGGGTCAAAATGAGAAAATTTTTATTTTATAGTTGTTCACTGGTAATATTTCTAGCTGCAATAAGTGTAAATTTAGATGTAACTAAGAAATTATCATTAACTTCCACTAAGGCATGTGCTGCAATAAACCAGGGTGATGAAGGTTGCCGGCCATGTCCTCCGGGATCTACCTATCGCGGTCCTAATCATCCGGTTGACGTTCCGCCTCAGGACGATCCGATGAACCATTGGGATGTTGAAGATTCTAATGGGGACGGTAAAAGAGATTCGAATGATGGTGGTACAATTACCTTTTCCGGAGGGGTTGTTATTATCCCCGGGGGTCAGGGAAGTAGAATTTCGGATAATTTCATAGATGGAGCAAATGGTCAGGGCGCGCTCATTACAGGTTGTGTTAAGAAGACGCCAATTGCAGGCTCTAACCAGTTTACTTACGAATTCACATGTGTTGAAAGTTTTAACTTAGAAGGTTAATTAGTTTTTAATAGGGGGCAGAGCAATCGCTCTGCCCCCTTGCTTATGATGCTTACTTCCTGAAATATATTAGAGTAAATCATGAAAAAGATACCAATTATTATCCTTTTAATTGCAATATATTCTCTCGGGATGAGTTGTCAGGGATATGCTGCCATAATGGCGGATGGTCCCTATGAAAAATTTCATTCCAATGGGAAATTGCGTAAAAAAGGTGCCTATATTAATGGCAAACGTGAGGGACTTTTTCAAATATATTATGGTAATGGGATACTGAGAGAGGAAGGATTTTATAAGAATGACAAACGGGAGGGGATGCATAAAGAGTTTTATAAAAACGGCAGTATAAAGACAATCGAGTCTTTTAGCAATAATCAGCTTGAAGGGGTTATGCTTAAATTTTATCCGAATGGAAGTATCCGTTCGTTTGGAATATATGCCAAGGGACGTGTTCAGACTCTACAGAAATACACTGAAGACGGCAAGTTAGTATATCAGACGGTTTCTACCGACACTCCTCAAGATTCCAGTCTAGTCTTAAAATAAATATATTTTTTCCCTTCCAAGAAAGCGCTCTCTTGACAAGTCCGGTTTGTGTGGCATACTTGCAACGGTTGACAATTTGGCCAGGATGATCCTGGAAAACAAGGGTAAACTGCTCGAAAGAGTAGGGCGCAAAGCCATGAGCCTAAATCCTTAAAGTAAAGTGTAAGGACACGGTCGTCAGGTTGCCATCGCTTTTCCTAAGATGCAGAAAGGAGCGATGACTGTACCAGTGCTGTCTTATAGCACAGCCCTGGTTTGGTCATAAGCTATCGGGGGAGAGAGCGATGCTGTGCCAACTACCACATATAATGTGTGGTTGAGGAAAAGTTGGTGCTGCCGGTGCCGCAAAAAAGTGGCATCGTGAAAGTTCTTAAAAACCCTTTGATTTCAGTCAAAGGGTTTTTTTATTGCCGGATTTTGCCCCGGCGCGCCCTTATGTTTCGAGCCCGTAAAACATGGGGGAGTTATGTTGCAAAAGAAGTGCGCCGTGTTTTTGATGATGGGAGTGATGTTTATGTTTAATCCGCTCGCTGGGGCACAAACGATTCCGGTTGATTGTGAAAAAATGATCCGCTGGATCCAATCGAATGTCAGTCCGTCTACGCAGCTTCCTTTAAGCTTTCAAATTTCTCCGGACCAAAAACAGAATGTTTATGCCGATATGGGAGAAGCGCAATCCGTGCCGGGCATTATTGAACGGATGATCGTTGAAGAGGGCTTGGTGATTTATGACGGAGCCATCGGACAGATCGCTCTTACGATGTTGGGGGGCGACGAAAATTTACAAAAAGCATACCATCCGCTGGCCGTTTATTGGGAAGGCCGGGTGGGGGAATTGAATCATATCCGCGCCGGTTATCCGGTGAATTCTTTCGTATATAATCAAGCTAACCCGTTCGCCGTTTCCTCGGATGTTCGGGCATACGGTCAGCGCGGTTTCATTTTCCGGATCATCAATGCCCACGGCCGGTACAACACCAGCGACCCCCTGGACGGAAAAACGGAATTCAAAGATTTTCCGACCTGGCCGACGATCCACTGGGAAGATTGGAAACCGGTTGCCGGCGAGAACGCCTGGGTTACGCTGGCCGCCTTGCACCTTTTTCATAAAAAATATTTCAATGCGGAGCATCAATTCTATGAACACTTAGGCGATGCGGTCGAGTTGCGGCTGGCGGAAGAGTTGGCCCGGGCTGCTATCCTTTTGCAGGCGGAAAACGGCGGTATCCGCATGGCGCCGCTGGGGACGTATCATCCCGAGGATGAGAACAGTGTTCTGGGGGAGGTCAGACACAGCTGGTGGTATCAGCAAATCTCGACGGAAAATAATATTTCCTGGTATGCCGCGTTTCGCATGCTCTATAAGATCACTCAGAAGGCGATTTATAAACAGGCTATGGATAAGATCGAATATTATTTTAAAGAAGCGTGGGATGCGGAGCATAAATTTCTTTATCAGGGGATGACCTTTAAGAATGGCCGCTGGAATTCGAACGACCAACATTTTGCCACGGATGTTCAGACCTGGGGGATCGCGGCCTTGAGCCCGGAAACAATTGATGAGTGGTTCGGCGAGGGCGCGGCTCATGCGATGTGGCAGGTCGCCAAGGCGCGCTCCGGGGCCTTAGACCGCAATGGAAAACTTTTAGGGGTCGGATACACCGATGAACATGACCGGATCTCGGTCGAATGGACAGCGGGTGCGATCTTGGCGGCGCGGGAGATAGCGGAACATTATAAAATTGATCATCCGCAATGGGCTGAGACAGCTGCCGCCGACGGCCGCGCGATGCGCCGGGGAGTGGAATTTTTGAAAGCCGAGCCGGCCGAAGGTCAAGTCGCCTACGCGTATTCCTCGAAGCGTGATTGGATCCCGTTCGGATGGTTTTCGCATGATCCCCGGGTCTTAAGTTTGGCGTCGACCGGCTGGATGTTTTTTGTCGATTATCATTTTAATCCTTTCTTTTTGCCTGCCGCGGATTTGCCGGAAAGTTCTCTGGCGTTTATCGGAATGAAATAGATGGAAAAACGGTTTTAAGTCTTGTGCTCTTTCGGACGGAATGATAAACTCAAGTACTTTCTTATGAAGCGCGCCATCCTCTTAATTTCCTGTCCCGATCAAAAAGGCATCACGGCCTCCATCGCCAATTTTATTTATAAAAATAACGGAAATATTGTCCACGCGGACCAGCATATTGATGAGCAGGCCGACACTTTCTTTATGCGGGCCGAGTGGGACCTCACGGGGTTTAAGGTCTCTCCGGATGACATTTCCAAAAAATTTCAGCCGTTTGCCAAGAAGTTCAGGATGAAATGGAATTTGTATTTTTCGAAACAGCGCCCGCGGGTGGCGGTCTTTGTCTCGCGGCAGCTGCATTGCCTGCAGGATATTTTATTGCGGCAGCGGGCCGGCCAGCTGGCGTGTGATATTCCGCTCATCGTCAGCAATCACCCGGCGGCCAAGGCCCTGGCGCATGATTTTGGCCTGCACTTTTTTGAATTTCCGATCACTCCGGCCAACAAACGGGCTCAAGAAAAGCGTGAGTTGGAAGTTTTGCGGGCGGCCAAGATCAACCTGGTCGTTTTAGCCAGGTATCATCAGATCTTGACCGCGGATTTTGTTCGGCATTACCCGAACGAAATTATCAATATTCACCATTCTTTTTTGCCGGCCTTTGCCGGAAGCAATCCTTACCGGCAGGCGTATCAAAAAGGAGTAAAAATTATCGGGGCGACCAGCCATTATGTGACGGCGCGCCTCGATGAGGGGCCGATCATCGAGCAGGACACGGTGCGAGTGAGCCATCGTGATTCCCTGGAGGATTTGATGCGCAAAGGAGAGGACCTGGAAAAAATTGTTCTCAGCCGGGCCGTGCGCTGGCATTTGGAACGCAAGATTCTTGCTTATAACAACAAAACAGTCGTTTTCGATTGATAGATATTTTGACATCATGCCTTGACAGAGAAAATTTTATTCGGTAACATAAATTTGAAATTATCAATGAAGGAAGGTGCAAATGCTGGAAAGTATTAATTGGCTAGACAGTTTGGGATTGACCGACGCCGGAAAATTTTTAAGTTATCTCATGATTGCCGCGGCCTTTTTTGTGGGGATCATGCTTTTGGTCTCGGCGGAAGCGTTTGAATTGTTTGACAAAGAATTGCGCAAGGAATACGGCATGAAAAAACGGTTGTTCCCGCAGATCGAGGACCGCAAGTACGAGTTTGTCGATTATATTCTGTTGAAATACCGCTTTATTTCTGGGCTCATCATTACCATCATCTCTTTTATCTTCCTTCTGATCTACAAATAATCTGCCATAGTTAGACCGCTTTTACCCCTTCTACCCGAAAAATAAGACT
>MHGP01000010.1:11040-12713 GCA_001805615.1 Omnitrophica WOR_2 bacterium RIFCSPHIGHO2_02_FULL_48_11 | reverse complement strand
AGTTCGCGATGTCCTGATACTTTCGGGTTCGCGATGTATAGATATATGTCAATTAAGGATTAGGGTGATATTAAAAAATCCTCTAACCCTCAATTCCTTTATTCCTTTATTTGTTCAATTATGCCCTTTTTCTTTTGACAATGCAAGGTCGGATTGAAATCTGATGAAACCGACCACGCCGACCAATATCAAAATGACCCCCACGCCCGTCAAGATCCAGACGCGCTCGACGTGTTCCGACAGATACGAGCTGACAAACATCGCGATCAAGAACGCCAGATGGATCACGATCTCCAGGGCGCTGAACACTTTGCCGCGCATCTGCGCGTCGCACACTTGGTGCGTTACCGCGTTGGCCGCGATAAAAACCGGCCCTACCATCAAACCCAAGAGCGTCGACAGGGCCATGGCCACCCCTATCCGCGGAAAATGATAAACACTCACCGCAAAGACCATCAGCATCATCCCGCCGCTCATCAAGCAAAGAAAAATCGTCTTGTACCACGGAATTTTTTGCCCCCACCTCCCGTAGATCAAAACGCCGAGGAACAATCCCGCCCCTAAAAAGATCGCCAGGATCCCCAGATCCCGGGTAACACTCTGAAACGACTGCTGCACAAAGACAATGATCACGACATAGATCGCCCCGGCCGCGGACAGCAGAATAAACAACATACTCATAATGAGACGGATTTCTTTGTGGCCGATGAGATACCTGACCCCCTCTTTCATTTCCTGAATCGCAGATTTGCGGATAATCGTCATAACCTCTTTACCGGTCTGCAGTATTTTGGAAGGGATATTCTTAAATTTGCCCGGCATGCGCATCGAGAAAACCAAAATCCCGGAGATAAAAAAGGTGATCGCATCGCAGATAAATCCGCCCCGGGCCCCGGTGCGGTCCACCAGGAATCCGCCGACGGCACACCCCAGGACAAAGGCAATCATCCCCGTCGTCGTCAAAAGAGAATTGGCCATCAAAAGATGCTCATTGTGAACCAGGTCAGGGACAATCGACATCTTGGCAGGGACATAAAACCGGCTCAGGCAAAAAGCCAAAAATACGGTAATATAAATGGGGACCATCGAATCTTGCTTCAAAAATACAAACGGAATGCTTAAAACCAATAGTCCTCTTAAAAAATCACAGACAAAAAGCGTTGTCCGCCGGTCCCAGCGGTCCACATAAACCCCAGCAATGGGACCGATGATAAAAACCGGAATGATCGTAAACGACAAAAGTTTGGCCAGCTGCATCGCTGACCCGGGCGAGCGCTCTGCCATGAGACCGATTAGCGCCATCTGATTGACGCGGTCGCCGAATTGAGAGATGAGCTGCGCCCACCACAGCCGCGTAAAATTTTCACTATTAAATTGTTTTAAAATTTTGATCATCGATTCATCCTGAGCCGGCACATGTTTTTATTGTAGCGGAATTTTATTCGCTTGCTCAACATAATATTGGGCTTTTTCCGGATGGCCCAGATTCTTATAAATCTCCCCCAGATGAATATACGCATACCGGTCCAAATGATCTGGCTCGCCCGCAAGCGTGAGCAGCCGTTCGTAATAGACCAGCGCCAGATTGTCTTCCCGCAAGGCCTCGTAACCGGAGGCAAGATTAAACAAGGCATTCTTAAATTTGGAATCCAGGGCGATGGCTTTATGATACG
>MHGP01000010.1:0-11030 GCA_001805615.1 Omnitrophica WOR_2 bacterium RIFCSPHIGHO2_02_FULL_48_11 | reverse complement strand
TCTTGGCATAAATAACACCCAGGCTGTAATACAACCGCGCGTCGGCGGGATTTTCGCTGATTTTAGTTTTGTATTGGCTAATCAGGATCTGGTACGTGGCTTTCAAATTATCCGCCAACAACTTTTCTTGCGAACCGGGGACCTGAATTTTTTCATACTCCTGCACCCCTTCCCAGCATTTCCCTTGATCGCAGAGGGCCTTGCCGAGACCGATGCGCGCCCGCACATTGTACGGATTATCCGCGATGGCCCGGCGGAAATGCGCCTCGGCTTCCTCCAATAAACCCAACCGGGCGTACGCCAGTCCCAGGCAGTTGCGCACCCGGGAATTCTGCGGGTCAAAGACAAGCGCTCTTTCATACATCGTGATCTGATTGCTGGCGTAAATGCTCTGCTGCACGGTCGTCATAAATAAAAAAATAAAAAACCCGGCGGCCAGTACGACAAACAGTTCTTTGGAAAAATACCGACGCCGGCGGTTCATTTCATATAAATTTTGTAAAACAAATGTCAGCACGACGCATCCGGCCAAGACAGGCACATAGAGAAAATGTTCCGCAACCGAGATCACCCCTGGCTGGACGCCTACGGAAACCAAAAACTGCGAAACCAGAATAAATTCGGCAAAAAACCAGAGAATAAAAAACAATAGCAGCGCAGGAAATTTTCTGCGAAATTTTATCAGCGCAAATAGGCCGGAGGAAAAAATGAGGACGGTGAGGATCAGCTGCGGATCGGCAAAACCGGTGAACATTTCGCGCATCCGGTCAAAATGCAGATCCACCGGAAAAACCAGCAAACGGATATTGGTGAGCAGGCTGCGCAGAAAGGTCAAGAACGCCAGCAAGGCTTCAGCAAACGACCGCCAGTAAAAAAAATTAGTAATCCCCAGAGCCTGACGGACCGCAAGATACATCGCCACCACCGCCAGGAAAGGCGCGATCAGTCGCAGCGTCATCGGGAATTTCTGCGGCGAACTCCGCCGGGTGAACCAGCGGTAACCGAACAACACCAGCGGCAGCACCACCGCCGATTCTTTGGACAGCAGGGCCAGGCCGAAACATCCCAGCGCCAGCCAATAATCCTGTTTTCTTTGTTTATCGATCGCCCGACAAAATAAAAAAAACGCGCTGAGATAAAAAAAAGTGCACAACAAAATAGCCCGCCCCGAAATATTCGCCACCGCCTCCCACTGTACGGGATGAATGGCGAAGAGCAGTGCCGTAAAAAAAGCAAAGATGTTATTTTTAAAAATGAAGTTAAGTAGAAAAAAAACAAGAACCGCGGTGGCCGTGTGCAAAAGCAAGTTATCGAGATAATAATAAAACGGATGGAGGCCGAACAGCCGATACTCCAGCATGAAACTCAAAGAAACCAGCGGACGGTAATACGACATTCCGCCGAAAAAAGACGTCTGAAAAATTTTATCGATATTGCCGAGGTCCTTGATAGCGGCGTTATTGACAATAGATTCCTCGTCGTCCATGGTTCTAAAATCCGCCCCCAGCATAAAGGCGTAGGCACTAAAAGTCAAAATCACAATCAGCAGGATCAATCGGGTAGGACTGCGCTGTAGGGTATCGAGCGGGTTTTTATTCATTATCGAGCGATCGATAGATTTAAGCCGACGAGAGGGATTCCTGCCTGCCGGCAGACAGGGAACCTCCGCACTGGCCTTCCTTAAAAATTTTAAGGTAACCAGTACAGGCACTTTCTTTTCAAAACACTTTAACAGTAATACTACAAGCTGTTTTAGACATGGCCAGTGCGGTACTTTCTACCTCTTTTGCCATCTAGAGAAGAAAGTGCCGACCCACGATTTACAACCTAACTACATCTATTTTAGCAGAATCTTCTAAGCCGACGAGAGGGATCGAACCTCCGACCCACGATTTACGAAACCGTTGCTCTACCAACTGAGCTACGTCGGCGAAATAAAAAATCACAAAGTCACCCGTCACAGGGTCACACGAAAAAACTCAACACAATTTGTGACATGTGACTTTGTAACCTTGTGACTTCGAAATATGCCGCACTGGCTTTCCTTCAATAAATTCTAAAGTGGCCAGTACAGACACCATCTTTTCAAAATACTGCTCAGCGATCAAACAATGCTCTTGAGATATAGCCAGTACAGTACCATCTACCTTTTTTTCCTTCTAGAGAAGATGGTGCCGCCCTCACTCACCTTCTAATAAAAAATTTCATTAGAGGAAGTGAGGACAGTACCACTTTCATCTAATGTATTTTTTAAATTTTAAGGAAAAGTGGTGCCGAGAGCCAGACTTGCACTGGCGACGCCGGGCTTTTCAGGCCCGCGCTCTACTACCTGAGCTATCTCGGCAACAAATCTTAAAACGGGGCAAACAAGGCTCACATTTTATAACAAGCCAGGTTAGACTGTCAACATTTCTTATCAGCTTAGATGAAAACTCAACCCGTAGAACTTCATTCGCTTAGGTGGGTTACGATTTTGGTGTAAACGTCCTGGGCCACGGCAATCTTAGGAAATATCCCTTTGCGGGCCTTGACGGTAAGTTTGTTCGCTTTAGAATTGATCGCGGTGATATTGACCGTGACTTTGACGCCGTTCAACCGGGCGATAATCAGCCCGCCGGCTTCCTTACTTTCACTGATCGTCCCCATGATGGCCAGGACCTCCTCCGCTGCATCCCAAAGTTCTGTCTCATCATAACTGCTGATCCCTTCGACCGTATCCGGGCTGACGACATATCCGCCCAAAGCCCCCAAGCCGCCGACCACGAGATAAATACAGCCGCTCAATGAAAAAACCAGTAAAAAAACCGTGAACAAAATTTTTGCCCGCTGCAGCAACGACTTCATACTATCCTCCTCGCTCTCTTCTGTTAAATATTATAAACACAATTATAAAAAATGCTCGCGGAAATTTTATTTGTTTACCCGCGCCGCTTTAAAAATCACAAACGCGCGATGACCGAGACGACCGGCCGGATATCGCGGATCACTTTAAAAGGCCGGGCCTTGATAATCTCCGCTCGGGGACTCGAGCCGGTCAAGACGGCGATGGTTTTCACCCTCGCCCGGCGCCCGGTTTCCACATCAATGGCCATATCGCCCACATAAACCGCCTGTCCGGAGGTGAGCGAAAGTTTTTGCAAAATATGTTTCAGGATCTCCGGATGCGGTTTAAAATTTTTCAACCGGTCCCCGCACACGACACAGTCAAAACAATCACGCACCTTTAAATGCCGCAAAATAACTTCCGAAGAACTCGTCGTGCGGTTGCTGGCCACCGCCAGGCGGTAGCCTTGCTGTTTGAGTTGCCGGACCACTTTGCGCGCACCCGGGAGAAAATGTACGCCGTTGCCGAGCGTGGCATTGTGGTGCCGGCGATAAAGACTGAGCGCCTGCTCCAGCCGTTGCGGCCCCACAAAACGCCCCAACAAATTCCGGTCGCCCCAGCCGACCGACCGCTTGATCACCGCATGGCCGACGGCCGGCAGCTTGAATTTTTGCATCACATAATTCAAACTGCGGTAAACGGCCGCGTAAGCGTTGACGAGCGTTCCGTCCAAATCGAAAATGACTAATTTGATCTGCGCCACAGGCACACAAAATCCAGAATTTTTTAGAAAAAATCCGTTAATCTTTGATGGTATAAAGGATGAACATTCCCACGACCGCCAGCACCATGCCGATCCCTCCGCGGAACAGCAGCGCCACGTCCGGCCACCACAAAAGGACCGCGATAATGCCTGACAATAAAATCACAACCCCGATAACAAAAAGAAAAGGTTTTTTCATAACGTGACCTCTTGGGTAGTTGCTGCGGTTTTGACGGTCTCGGCGGGCATAGGCTGATGCTTCCAGCGCCGGTGCATCCAGCCCCACTCTTGCGGATACCGGCGGATATAGCGCTCGATGAGCTGCGTGATGCGCGCCGTATTCACCTCGAGCGTTTCCCGATCATTTTCCTTATACTCCAATTCCAAAGGCGGTTCAACGATAATCCTGTGCCGGTCGTCTTTTTCGCGGATAACGAACATCGGGATGATCGGCGCCTTGGTGCGCATGGCAAAGATCACCGGGCCGGTGGCCGTCGCCGCTTTTTGTCCGAAGAAATCCACGAACACTCCCCCTTGGCTGCCGAAATTCTGGTCCAAGGGGATAAAGAGAATTTCATTGTTGCGCAGCACGCGCAACGACGTGTCCACGCACTGTTTACGCGGCATGCTGTAGACGGTATTTAACCCGAGCTGTGTCCTCAAATTAAAAAAATATTTTTCTATTTCCTGGTCTCTCGTCGGGCGGATGATCGCGTTAGTCTTGTAGCCTTCCTGCACGCAGCGCAGGAGCATCAAAGGAAAATTCCCGAAGTGGGCACTGACCGCGATCGCCCCTTTCCCCTGGCGCAGGGCCGCATCGAGGTGCTCCTTCCCTTCAAAATACGCCATGCGCGAGATCCACTCCGGATGCTCCATATAATACATGAGCTCCATCATGCCGGAGGCGACATTCCAAAAACAATCGTGAAAAATTTTATCGACTTCCTTTTTATCTTTTTTCCCGCCGAAAGCGATCGCCAGGCTCTCCGCGGCAATGCGCTTTTGCCTGATCAAAAAAGGATACGTCATCACAAAAAAAATGTGCGTCAGCCGGCGCATGGTCGCGTAGGAAATTTTTTTAATGATTCCCGTCACGCCAAAGAGGGCATTCCGAGCCCATGCCCTTTTCCATATTTTCAGTCGCTCTTGAAATTTCATAAATATTTTTATAAAGGATTGCGGGATTGTACCGGTGGGATCAACCTCATGAACCTAAGGCCTTCTTGACTTCATCGAGCAATTTTTGATTCGTGAACGGCTTGGTGATATGGGAAATAGCACCCGCGGCCAGCTCAGCCTTGACATCGTCCGGCGAATCCTTGGCGGTCAAAAAAATCACCGGGATGGTATGCGTGGTGCTGTCTTCCTTGAGCTTTTGACAGACCTGCCGTCCCTTGATCCCGGGCAGGATCACATCCAGAACGATCAGGTCCGGTTTTTGACGCTTGGCGATTTGGATCCCTTTTTCGCCCGTCGTGGCGGTCAAAACGCTGTAGCCGTTTATCAACAAAACCGGTTTGATGGTTTTTAAGAGCCCCTCATCATCATCAACGACCAAGACACTCTTACGCGACACACTGGTCTTATCAAAGAAGGCAAGCTTTGTTTTTGTCTGACTGAAAAAAAGAATCCCGATGAGACTCAGGAACAAATATCCCATCGGAAGAAAAATATCCGTTTTGGAGAAATAAAATACGAAAAGATAAAGCACCAAGACGGCATTGCCTAGAATCAAAATTTTCCTGGCCCATTCCTTTAAGGCAGCCGCGCCCAACGCGCCGATAAATAAGGCTAAGAATAATCCGATCAAAACCCAGGCATGCCACTGCAGATCGAACAACGGAGAACTGCTCCAAATGAACAAGAGCAATCCGGCGTAACACAGCGCCAGGCCATATACTAAGGCTAATCCCCAGCTGATCAATTTAATGGAATTTAATGTATTTGCCATAAAAACCCTCCGCCTATTTTGGTATCAGGATCTACCTTTCTTACGTATAATCCCCCATAGTATACAACCAAAACATAGATATGTAAAAAAATCTCCAAAATTTGTATACACCGTTCTCAGTCCCCCGCTCTCCGGCGTCATGGTCCCCACGTGATAGCCGCTGACAAATGTTTTTTTCCCTTCAGAATCCTGCACACAATCATGAATATGCCCCTGCCGGTCCACAAAACAGCTGACCCCGGTGTTCGCCGCGCGCACGATCGGACGCCGGGTCTCGACCGCGCGAAAAACCGAAGACTGCAAATGCATAAAAGGCGCTTTTGTGTCCATAAACCAGGCGTCATTGGTAATATTCACAAAAAATCCGGCTCCTTGAACGGCAAATTCGCGGGCGATATCCGTCACCGCATCCTCAAAGCAGATCAAGACAGAAAAATTGTGCTCGCCTTTTTTCCAGGGACGGACCCCGGAGGCAGGAAAAACCGTGTATGTCTTGCCGGCGGTGAAATCATCGATAGGAACGATGTCCGTTAAGATCGGCAGGTACCCGCGCAACGGCACATATTCCCCAAAAGGCACCAAATGCAATTTATCATACTGCCCGACCGTTTCCCCCGCCGGTGAAATTAAGATCGCAGAATTATAATAAGCCGGTCCTGTGTCGCTCACGTCCTGCGTCACCGCCCCGACGAGCAAAGGGATTTTAAGGCGCGCCACGCGTTTTTTGAGTTCGGTAAACCGCTCAGGCGTTTCGCCCAGAATTTCCGGGAAAGCCGTCTCCGGCCAAAGAATGAGATCAGGTTTCAGCAAGGCCGCCGCTTCGGTCAACTGCAGATGTTTTTCCATGATCTCCGGCCAGAGCGTTTCGTTCCATTTCATCGCCTGCGGAATATTCCCCTGGATAACGGCAATCTTAAGCTTCTGCTTTTGATCCGGCGGCTGGTTCAACCGGAATATCCCGTAGAAGAGAACAACGATCAGCGCCCCGCCGACCAGCACAGCGGCACAGCGTCCTTCCCGGTCTTTGAAAAATTTTTTACCGGAGCATTGTTCCGCCAGCCATTTTTTTAAAAAAATATTCACCAGCACGATCAAAAAAGAAATTCCGTACACGCCCGTGATATCCGCGACCTGGATCAGGGGCAAATTTTTATACTGCGAATACCCCAAGCTCACCCAGCCGAACCCGGACAGTGCATGCGCCCGGACAAATTCCAAAACGATCCAATAACTGGGCAGGAGTAATAATTGTTCCAAAAATTTCCGGCGGGGAAAAAAAACGTACAACACCCCGAACACGCCGTAATACAACGCCAGATACAAGATCAGCAGGATCATCCCCAGCAGAGTCACATGAATGAACCAGTAGAGGGTGCCGGCAAAAACCATCAGCCCGCAGAGGTAGGCCGTGCCGAAAGCGGATTTGAAAGATTTTCCATCCAGAGCAAAAAAAAGCGGAATAAGACCGATCCAGGCAAGGCCCCAGAAGTCTGTTTGCGGAAAGGCCAGGATTAAAAGCAGGGCAGAACTAAAACACAATAAAAAATTTTTGATAAATAAAGGCAGCGTCATATTTTGAATTTTAATAATGGTGAGGGTTACGCAGCCCGTTTCGGCTTGGGTTACGTGTAACGTGACCGAACAACGAAACGGGTTTCGTTACCCTAACCGCCACCGATATTTTTTATGCTCCGCAGCATTTCTTATATTTTTTACCGCTGCCGCAAGGACAGGGATCGTTACGGCCGACTTTCGGGCCTTCTTTATGGTAAGGTTGCTCGGCCGGCGGTGCCTTTTGGCGCGGCGCCGAGGCAGCAGCAGGACGGGGAGAAACGGCCGGCCCGGTCCGCTGAGCTAAACTCGAAAATTCATTGTGGATCAATTTTTGCGGCAGCGAGCTGAAAACCCCTTTGACCATACGTTCCTGCGCCGCCGGCTGAACTTTAAAGATCGTTTCCGCCACTTCCAGATTGATCGAATCATACATCATCTGGAACATTTGAAACCCTTCGCGTTTATACTCAATCAGCGGATCGCGGTGTGCAAACGACCGCAAGCTCACCCCCTCCTTCAGCTGGTCCATGGCATAGAGATGATCTTTCCATTTGGCGTCGATCGTGTGCAGTAATAAAATCTTTTCCAGATGCCGCATATGCTCCGGGCTGAATTCTTTTTCCTTCGCCGCATAAACCGTCAATAATCCGTTCTGCAAAAGTTCCTGGGCTTCCTCAAGTTTCATGTCGCGTAATTTTTCTTTCGCCTCGCCCAGATGAAGATTGAATTTATTTTTTAAATAAACATCTAAGCCTTCCACATCCTTGTTGCCGTCCTGATCCTGAATCAAAAACTGCCCGCCCACCGCATACGCCAGATCCTTGATCGCCTCGACGATATAATCCTGCACGGTCTCGCTTTCCAAGATCGTCCGCCGGAGATTGTAAATCACCTCCCGCTGTTTGTTCATGACATTATCGTATTCCAAAAGCTGCTTGCGGATCTCGAAATTGTGCGTCTCCACTCTTTTTTGCGCGATCTCGATCGCCTTGGTCACCCACGGATGCTCGATGACCTGACCTTCTTCCATTCCTAAGCGGTTCATAATGTGCATGATCTTGTCAGAGGCAAACAACCGCATTAGATCATCTTCCAGCGAAACAAAAAAGCGCGACGCCCCCGGATCTCCCTGCCGGCCGGATCGGCCGCGCAACTGATTGTCAATGCGCCGGGACTCGTGCCGCTCGGTGCCCAGAACATACAACCCGCCGGCTGCCACGACCTTGGCATGTTCTTCTCTCACCTGCTGCCGGAATTGCTCCAAAAATTTTTTCGTTAATTCATCCTGCTCCTCTGCCTTGCCGGATTCCTGAATTTTTTGTATGGCCAGCGTCCGGGCCAGAAATTCCGCATTCCCGCCCAAAAGAATATCGGTCCCGCGTCCCGCCATGTTGGTCGCGATCGTCACTGCTTGGTAGCGGCCGGTCTGGGCCACGATCGACGCTTCCAATTCATGGTACTTGGCGTTGAGGACCTGATGCGGAATGCCACGGCGTTTGAGCAGAGCGGAAATCAACTCCGATTTCTCGATCGAGATCGTCCCGACGAGAACCGGCTGACCGTTTTTATACAACTCGGCGATCTGTTCGACCACGGCGTTAAATTTTTCTTTGGCTGTTTTGTAAACACAATCCGAATAGTTCAAGCGGCTCAAGACCCGGTTTGTCGGAATGACCACGCAATCCAAATTATAAATTTGTTTGAATTCCATCGCCTCGGTATGCGCGGTGCCGGTCATGCCGGACAATTTATTGTACATGCGGAAATAGTTCTGAAAGGTGATCGTGGCCAGCGTCTGATTCTCGCGTTCGATCTTGATCCCTTCTTTGGCCTCGACCGCCTGGTGCAGACCGTCCGACCAGCGGCGGCCCGGCATCATGCGTCCGGTAAATTCATCAACAATGATCACCTGACCGTCGCGGACCACATATTCCACATCCCGGCGGAAAAATTCTCTTCCCTTCAAGGCCTGCAGGATATGATGCCGGTACTCGATAGTCTCCATATCGTGCAGATTGGCCACGCCGAACAACTTGGCGATCTTTTCTTCCCCATCCTCGGTCAGCGACACCGACCTCGCCTTTTCATCCGACACATAATCGTACCCTTTGGACAGATCCTCATTGCGGTATTTGGCCTCGACCTGTTCATGTTCGGTGATCCGCCGGCCTTTCAACTTTTGTGCGATATCATTGGCTTTATAATAGGTATCGGTGGATTCTTCCGCCGGGCCGGAGATGATGAGGGGCGTCCTCGCCTCATCCACTAAAATACTGTCCACCTCATCGACGATCGCAAAGGCATGCCCGCGCTGCACCATCTCGGCTTTAAAATTGACCATGTTATCGCGCAGATAATCAAAACCAAATTCGTTGTTGGTCCCGTACGTGATGTCACACCCGTACGCCTGCTGGCGGGCCCGGCCGTCCATATCGTGCTGGATCACACCGACGGTTAATCCCAAAAATTCAAAGATCGGCCCCATCCACGCGCGGTCCCGACTGGCCAGGTAATCATTCACCGTGACGATATGTACCCCGGCGCCGGTCAAGGCATTCAAATACGCCGGCAGCGTCGCCACGAGGGTTTTTCCTTCGCCGGTCGCCATTTCCGCGATACAACCTTGATGCAAGACCATGCCGCCGATCAATTGCGTATCAAAATGCCGCATCGCCAAAATCCGTTTGCTGACCTCCCGCACCACCGCAAAGGCCTCGGGAAGAAGACTGTCGAGCGCGCTTTGTTTAATTTTCTTAAAATCTTCCTTGGCCTTTTCAAATTGGGTCAACATCACTTCCCGGTCCTGGGAGAGATTCATGTTTTTATATTCTTCTTGGGCTTTTTTAAATTCTTCCAGCCCGGACTGGATGGCCGCCTGGTAACGCTGCTGGAATTCCGGGGTTTTGGCCTGGAGCTGACTTTCGCTCCACTGGCTGACTTGCGCTTCGAGGGCGTTGATCTTGGCAACGGTTGCGGCATTCTTCTTGATGATATTGATCGACGGCAAAGGCAGTTCCTTGGGGACATGGATCTGCACTTTGGGATTCAGGCGGTCAACGAAGGTTTGCGTGCTTTTAACAACGGTATTACGGATGAGAAAGTCGAACATGATAAAACCTTTATTAAACTTTGTATTGGATAACGGTTAAGGTCACGAAACCCGTATCGGTTACGTTAACGTCTGTCGGTTATTTGATATAACCGTAACCGTCAAACGATACGGGCATCTTTACCTTAACCAAATTACTTATTGGGCGGTTGCCGCAAATAAGCTTCGATGAACATCTCAAGGTCCCCGTCCATGACCGCCGTGACATTGCCGGTCTCGGCGTCGGTGCGGTGGTCTTTGACCATGGAATACGGATGCATCACATACGAACGGATCTGGCTGCCCCATTCGATCTTTTGTTTTTCTCCGTACTCTTTGGCCAGGCGATCTTCTTTTTCCTTCAATCTTTTTTCATACAGCCGGGCGCGCAAAATTTTCATCGCGGTCTGGCGGTTCTGCAATTGCGAGCGTTCGTTCTGGCACTGCACCACGATCCCGGTCGGAACGTGCGTGATCCGCACCGCCGAATCCGTGGTATTGACGCTTTGCCCTCCCGGGCCCGACGAGCGGTAGATATCGATCCTGAGATCCGACGGACTGATCTCTATCTCCACATCGTCGGAGATCTCCGGGATCACGTCCACCGAAGCAAAAGACGTGTGCCGGCGTTTGTTCGAATCAAAAGGCGAGATCCGCACCAGCCGGTGCACGCCTTTTTCACTTTTCAATAACCCGTACGCCATCTCGCCTTCAATGCGTACCGTCACATTCTTTACCCCGGCTTCTTCCCCCGTGAGCATATCCACCATTTTAAATTTGAATCTCTTTTCATCCGCCCAGCGCGTGTACATCCTAAGCAGCATGCTGACCCAGTCGCACGATTCTGTTC
>MHGP01000009.1 GCA_001805615.1 Omnitrophica WOR_2 bacterium RIFCSPHIGHO2_02_FULL_48_11 | reverse complement strand
AGGCTTGGAATTTAGAGCGTAAGCGTATTGTCCTTGGCTTAGGCGCGCTCGGTTCAGGCATTTACAACGAACAATTGGCCCGCGAGATCGAAGAAATTGCCAAACGTGAAAAAGAAGTTGCCTTGAATAACCTGAGCACGGTCTTCACCCGCGATGATTTTGGCGAGCATCCGTCCGAAGGATTATTGGATGCGATGGATCAACTCTTGGAAATTCGCCGCGGTGAAGCCATTGATCGTAAGGTCATCAAGATTAACGAACGCGCCTTGGCCGTGCAGAAAGCAAAAGTCCAATCGATCTTAAGAGACCGCGAAGAAAGGCTCAACGCCTATGCCGGCTCACTCGTTGAAATGCGCGAATATGCCCGCAAGGTTTTGGCTGAGAAGTCGCTCGTTAAGGTCGATGAAGATAAGCTGAAAGCCCTGGATGAATACTTCGCCAAATTATTACGTGAACATACTCATTCCCGCGTCACCCAGATCGGCAGAACGTTATTCATCATCGATGTGCCGAAAGAAGAATTGCCGAACATGAATCCGATCCGCAAACTCGAAGCCGGCAAGATCGGCCTCACCAAGCAGATCGGCGAAACAAGTTTCAAACCGACCTTCCATCAGGTGGCGGTTGAGTTGCCGGCCGGCGTGAACGTTTTAGTCGGCGAGATCAAGGCCAATGCTCCGGGCGCACCGGTGAACCGTTATATCCTCTTGGATGCTCCGTTGACTCCGGCATCTTGGGATAGAACAACGCATCATGTCGGGATCGGGGCACAGCAAGGTATTCAATCCAGACAGCGTCCGTTGAGCGAAGCCGAACGCAATGCCCTACCTCCGGAAGATCGCAACGATCCGGATAAATGGTTTGCTTATGACAAGGCCGAGCAGCATAAATTATTCGTGATCGATTCGATCAATCATGAAGGCGATGTCGTGAGCTTCGGCGTCATCGGCCAGGCCAGCATCTTCACCAAGGGCTTGAAAGGCGCGACCAATGCGGTTGACGGCAACATTGAGATCAAATTGCATCCGGATCATCGCTTGATATTCAAAGCCGGCATTGCCGATACCCGTACTAGTGATCATTCCACGATGACGATCGTTGATCCGTTGATCGGTGATTCTTCCATTATTCGCGAAAGCATCAACAACAAGACCGAGGATCAATATGATTATCAAAAAGGTACGTACAGCTGGAAAGTCAATGACAACGTGACCGTGAAGATGAGCATTAACCGTGTTCACAAGAACGGCTTCCTCAATTTCACTCCAGCCGAAGAAAAAATCTTCCCGAGCGCCGGGGCCGATATCACAGTCGCCGGTGTTAACGTGAGCGGCGAATACGCGATCGATGAAGACCGCTGGGGTGTTAATGCCGGCTATAAAGGTTTACGCGGATTCTATAAGACGGTCAACGGCAGCGTCAGCTATGGCGGCGGCATTGACTTCAAGATCGGCGGAACACGCTTAGCGCTCGATTACAGCTGGGTGGCCGGTGTTGAGACCATCTCCGGCGGCATCAGCAATGAGTTGACCGAAGGCACCAAGGTCGAAGGGTTACTCACCGCATCCGGCCAGATCGGCGCCGGTGTTCAGCAAAACTTCTTTACCTTAATTAAGAGCAAGGCTTATGAGACAACTAACATGATTATTGCGAAAGATAAATTTAAAGAGGCCGGCTTTGATGCAGACGAGATCTTTAAGAAATTAGCTGAAAAAGGCTGGATGGAAATTGTTTCTTCAGAAACCGGACGGCTCACGAAAGATATTTCTGAAATCGAGAAAGAGTTGAAGGATATGTTCCCGGTTGATTCTGAAAAAATCTTAGGCATTTTACGACATTTCCTTCGTGAATTATTGTCCATTCCTGCCCAATACACCAGCCGTGACCGTGAGGCCGGTATCCGTTATGACTTAAGCGAAACAGCGGCTAAAGCCACAGCCTCTTTCAAACAAGGCATCAAGCAAAGATTCGAGAGAGAACATAAATTAGCCGAGATGAACGAAATTGTTATGGAATTAACGCCGTGGGCGCAGACACGGATCTCCGGCACCAATATGATCGGCCATATCCTGGAATTGAAGAAAGGCGCGTTCCCGGCGATCGCGGTTTATCTTGACTCGCAATTGGCGGAAGGATTAAACGCGCACGATTTTGCCTTAGCCAAGCGTCTCATGGATTACACGTCACGACAGAGAACCGAGGCCGGCTTCCGCAAGACCAGCGCCGGTTATGCGATCACCTTGACCAATGAAAATGGCGAGTCGGTGGAAGAAACATTAAGTCCGAAAGCCCTGGTGATCTTGCCGGAAAATTTTGCCAAGTCCGCCGGTTATCTGAACAGTCGGTATCCGATCATCGTTGAGCCGATGCGTGCGACACTGGCCGCGCAAAAGATCTATCTTGCCGGCTGGGGCGCGGTGTTGGGCGATACAGCACACGTTGCCTTAACCGAGGAAACATTCAAGAAATTGTTGGAAGAAGAAAAGATCGCCTATGTCAAGACCGGCGAAGTCGACGCGGCATTGAAACCGGTCTTAAAGCCGGTCACGGTCGCGGATGTGGTCTTAAACGGCCAGACCATCAAGACCGGCGCTTATGTGGAATTAGGCACAAAGAGCGAAGAATACATTAAGAAATTCTATGAAGATTCTCTCGGCCAGATTGCCGGCGAAGGCCAGGCGGCCAAGCGCCTGACCAATGATACCTTAACCGCGTTCTTGCGCGGCGAAGGCGGATTTATCAAGGGCGATACGACCGCGATCGACGGCAAGAGCGAGATCACCAAAGATGTGGTGGAGGCCTTGGCAGAAGGTTCTGTGGCAACGGAACAGCCTTTGGATCGTTTAGCGGTTGTCTATGACGATGCGGCTAAGACCGAAGCGATCTTGGAATTGAACGATCGCGGTAAATCTGCGATGAATATTTTCACCGCTTCACAATACCTGGTCATGGAACGCGAAGGCCAGAGACTCACCCGCGCCTATTACCGTATGTTGGATGAGATCAAGAACGCCAAGAGCGACCTGATCAACAAGGCCGCCAAGATCGAGAAGAAAAAAGTAATTAATGATAGAAAAGTTGTTACGGTTGAGCGTATTTCCCTCCTTGATGAAGAATTGGAAAAGATTGACGGCGAAAGTTCGGAGATCTATGCGATCGATGCGGATTTGCATCCGACGGTAAAAATCGCCCGCACCAGATTGATCGGCGAAGCAGAGGTCAAGGGTATTTCAGCTGAGCTCATCGAACGGCAAGATCTGGATCGTAACGGTAAAGTCATCAAGACCACCGTGACCGCCTTCAAGAAAAACAGCGACATTATTCTTTATCGTGAGTCTAAGGGCAAGAGAACAGAATTTTCATTCGATTATCAGAGAAATAACAGATTGCACAATGACTTAAGAAGGGCAAAGTTACCTGTATCATCGATAACGTTTACGGTAAGAGATAATCAAACTCTTGCCACAAGCGAAGCGATCGATTATCAAAACGGCGTTGTCACCATTCGACGACACAATTATGTTTTAGATGCCATCTCCGAGGAAAGTATGAGCAGCAATGGCCGTATGCTTCAGAAATATGAATACGATGTGGATGACGACACCGGCAAATTGATCCGTAAGAGAATGACGGTCCTCTTGAAAGATAGCGAAAAAGATATCTATCTGGAGAGCCCGGATCCGGCCAGGGCAGGGGAAAGAAGATTCAAAGAAAAAGTCAGCCTGGCAACCAAGCCTGGCGTGGAAGAAGTGGAAGTCGTGGATGAGCAAAGATCAGGGATCTATAAATTTGCAAAAGATTCGACCGAAGGACAACTGATCGCTACGGCTCAATTGACCGCGGTTATTCGAGTTGACGGAGAGAAGGCCCGCGTTGTCGAACGTTATTATGCTGCCGGAACTCCGGAAAGAACTTTTGGGGTTGAAAAATCCTCCGGGGATATCACTTTGGAATTCTATTATGATCCTAAAGAGTTCAAGAATAGCCGCGGCACGTTAGTTAATGTTAAAGGTAAGGTCCTGATCGGCCAATTCAATGTGCCGGAAAGACCGATTTATTATTACGATGTCGTGGTGAATGGAACCGATAGAAAGTATGTCATGCTGGATCGGGAAGGCAATGTCATGTCCGAGCTTAATGTTGAGTTCGATGAAGACAGCCAATTGAAAGGAAAAGCAGAATTAAGCAAGACGGTCGTCGGCTTTGCCGTTAAAGCCACCGAAGGCATCACCATGTCAGATGAACTCTTAAAGAGTGCTCCGGAGAACGTGCGCGCCGCTATCAAGAAGCTGTTCTCCAGAAAATTGATTTATGCCAACGAAGTTGCCCCGGACAACGGCCGTTTTGTGCGAGGATTTATTGTGGATCAAAAGAGCGCCAAGGTTGCGGCCCGTATCGATATCCTTCCGGAGAACCACGATCGCTATTTGGTGGAATTAAAATTGCGCTCCGAAGACGAAGATATCCTGGATAGCAAAGTGAAAGATAAATTAACACCTACCCGCATGACATTCTTAGCCAAGAAGCAGGGGAATAAATATGTCATCGAGAAGGAAGTCATCAAGGCCTTTAACCTGAAGACGTTTAAGACGATCAATGAGTTGGTCGCTGATGTCGATGACAGCTTCTTAAGAGATATTGATGCCGGTGGTAAAGCGATGCTGAAGCAGAAGTTATATGAAGCGTTGAATAATATTTCGAATCCCGCTCTGGATATCGGCGGAAATAAAGACCGCTTTACATTTGTGAAGGCCAAAGTTGAGTTCACAGAAGACGGGACCAGATTCTATTACAGAATTAAGGAAGATCCTTTAGCGAGAATCCTGGTGTTCATTAACAGCGATAAGAATTCAGATATCATTGTTAACGTCAAATGGCTTGGCCAGAGCGCCCGAGAGGCTTATGAGATCGCGCATAACGGACAAAGATATAAATTAGAGACGGATCGGGATGAAATGACACCGGCACAGGTCTTGGCTGATGTGGGTATTTCTGAAGGTCAGTCGGTCAGAGCAGAAGTCGCCGGGTTAGATTTCAGCAAACAAACCCGCTTCGCCAAGATCCAGCAGAAATTATTGATCACTGTCGATGGCAAAGAGCAGGAAGTTCCATTCTTAACCCGGTATTTAAGCGTGGAAGATCCATTGTTCCGTGATTATGTGAAGATCGATAAAATGGCCGGTCCGGTACGCTTCATTCAATATGCCCATGATCATGGTAAGCCGACGGGCATCGCTTCCGGTGAAGTCTCGGTCGTGCCGGAACAAGACATCGTTTTACGCAAAACACAGTTTGCCGAAAAACAAGGCGATGAATATAAATACCGCACAACCTATGAATATCGCCAAGGTGAGATCTATGAAGAGAACTGGTCAAGAAAGCTGCTCAATATTCTGCCCAGCACCAGAAAAGAGATCATCATCGGATACAATTATAAACTCAATGAGGTGTCAGAACATTATGTGCATGAAGGCTGGAAACTTTACAGCAGCCATGGCTTGCCGGTCAGGACCGTCAGAGTCGAAGGTGATCAGGAATCCCGCGTGAGCGTGTTCAATACGAAGGTTTACGTGGATCGCGAAGGTGTCGTCAATGTCCTCAGCGAAGAAGAATTTGAAACAGAGACACCGACCTATGGGCCAGTCAGCCGCTGGTATCGCGATAATCAACTTTATTTGATCGAAGATAGGAATTCCAGCCCGCCGTTCCTCTATACAGAGCCTTATGATGACCGCGGCACTCAGGATTTTGTAAGAAAGATCTACAACTCATTGCCTGGCTCCATGGTGGATGGGCTCATCAAAGGCGCCCAAGGAAAGCCGTCCTTACGCAGTGCTCTTAAGGAAATGAAGAAGCCGGAAAACGGAACCATGATTCCGCTCAATCATGATCCTCGCTTCAAGGACATTCCAGTTTATCGCGATACCCTGACATCCCAGCTGCAGCATTGGGGTGTTTATGCCGTGTCAGCGATCGTCATCTTAACGCTGATTCCTAGCCTTTGGTATCTTGTTTCAAAGGTAAGAGCTTCGTTCAAGAATCGGCAATTCAATATAATCACCTTCAAACAATTGGTCAAAGCCTTAGGCCAAGCCCATGCCGCATTAGCAAGGAAACTGCTGGCCTTGCGCGCCCAGGCCAGCGCCATCGTCATCAGCAAGTCATTATCGATAGAGCAAAAGGCTGAATACTTAACAAACTATCTCACCGCTTCCGGTTTCGTCGCCAGTGAAATTGATACTGTGATCGATGCTTTGAAAAATGGCGGCCTCAAGTTTGATGACGAAAATATCGGATTGGTCGAAAGAGCTCCGGCGCTCAATGCTGGTGCAGATGTCAGAGCTGAAATCACTGCGGCGGCCGATCAAGGATATCCGCAGGCCGTGGCTCTCAATGAGCTGCTTAACAATACGACAGTGGCAGTCACCGGCAGCGATATTGCCGACGCCTTACGCAAGTTGTCCGACCGCAAAGGCGCGATGTTGTGGGATGGCTTATTGAATATCCTCACTGCCAAGGTCCACCAAGAAGTTCTCAAGAGCCTTATCCAGGGTTCTAGCAGCTTGGCTGCCGTGGCTGCCCTGCCGTTGACGCCGGAAGTCAGATTCTTACGCTATGTATTGGAAAAGAACATATTCACGATCGAGCAACTGCGACAATCTGCCATAGCCAACGCCCAAACGTTATTCGAGCAATTTATCAAAGACTTCATTCGCCAGATGATCATCTTACCGATCAGCGAAGATGTCTTCGGCAAAACTTATAAAGGCATTATGGACGAAAGCGTCAAAGCAGAAATATTCAGCCTGGTCATGGATGAGATGGAGAAAAATATTATGGCGAATCCGGCTATTTTGAGCAGCTTGAGCAACAGTCAGAATAAGGAAATCGCAGAGTTGGATATCGTTCATAAACCTTATGCCATCGGTGCTAAAGTCGAAGCGAGGACCTTGCGCGAATTGGCATTGCAGAAATTCGTCATGGCAAATGTTTCCAAGACAGATCGCCATAGCTTAGGGTTAGTGTCGGCTATTGCGCCGTTAACGATGTATATTGTGCGCCAAGTGAAGCAGCTCTTAGAGAACAATGTTCCGCAAGAAGATGTTTTGAAATATCTCAAGGATTACACCAGCACCTTCGTTGCCATTCAGTATATCGGCAATACGCTGTATCAGGCTTATGTCAACCGTCCGCTCTATAAGAAATTATTCAATCAGATCACCCTCTTCGATATCCTCTCTGAAATGGATCTCAATGACCTCTTTGACCGCATTCAGACAGAGGGTGGCAGATTTGAAGATATTTTAAAGAAGAAGAAATTGACCATGGCCGAATTCGCCGAAAAGATTCAGACCATCATGGAAGACTTCAAGAAGAAACAATCCCTCGTGGGAGCCAATAATGTTGAATACGTTCTAGCTGCCGGAAAAGAATTTATGGATGCCGTGAAATTCTTAAAGACAGAGACTTTGGAGAAAGTCAAACTTGATTCCCCAGAGGCTGCCGAGGCTGATGTCGCTGCCAGTCAATTATTCGGCTTAAAGCATGTCTTCCACTACAGGATCTTCATGCCGTTGATGAATTTGGCTAAATATTGGGAAGTCAAGAACACGAAGAAGGCTAAGCGTATTATCTGGGGAGGCATCGTTGTGGGCATGGCCATCGCCATCTCAACACCACATTTAGCTTTCGGTGCGATCATCGCTTCCTTAGCCCTGGTCTTAACACCAATTTACTTTGGAAAAGCCAAAGAAGGGAAGAAGGAAAAATTATTCTGGGCCTCGATCTTCGCCACAACTTCTCTCTATTTATCCGGCCTCATGGTGCATGTGCTCTTCGGCAAGATCGCCTTGTTATCCATGGCGACTGCCGGCTTCTGGATCACGGTCGGATTATTAGTGCTCAGCGCCATCCCGACACTGGTAAGCTTCTATCATTTACACGTTTCCTTAAGAAGCTATTTCGTGTGGAACAACGGTCTCTTAAGCGACGTGGCGAGAGAAGGAACAGGAATTGCATCTTTATTTAATTTCGCTTTCATGATCCCGGGCCTCAGCAAATACTATTGGGAATGGATCTTCGGCCGCTGGTTCAAAGAATTACAAAATATTGAAGAAAAGTTCATGGCCTTATTGCCGCAAGGCGAAACAGTGGCGGAATATTTTGAAAGACGTGTCTATGACCTGCATCTGAAAGGCCATCTGACTCAGGCCGAATTGGTCCTCTGGCTGAAGGCTGTCAGAGGCGAACAGGGCGGACGGTTTGTGAGACCGGCTTCTCAAGAAGCGTTCGATAATCTCCATGATAACTTTATGGCGTTAAGCCAGAAGAAGCCGCGCGCTGACCGATTCAGCTTATTGACGCCGTCCTCATCGCATGAACAGACATCCGCGGAGTTGTTCACGTTCACTTTAGAAAATGCCATCCTGCCCGGCACATTCAATGATAATCCGGTCTGGGTGCGTACCATTATCAATAAGTACAAAGAGATCGTTGTTAAGAATACGAAGGATAGAGATCTCAAGGTCAAGAAATTGAAAGAGCTGGAAGTTTTAAGCACCAGCCTGGATGCGGCTGAGGCGTTAAGAAAATTAAGCAGCCTGGAATTCAAATATTTGACGGATAGCGAGAAACAAGGTTTACGTGAAAGGATCTCTCGCCTCAAGGTCAACCGATTCAAGAGCAACCTGTTGGGCTTCGTAGCCCGAGGCTTCGATGTTGCCTGGAAAGAAGCCATGGCACGGTTAAGAACCAAGCTCAGTAATACCGCCATTGTGGATGAATTGGCCAAGATCGATGAATGGAGCGATGTGGTCGCGATCTTCCTGAACGCTGCCTTAAGTCCAGCTGATCGCAAGATCATTGATGATGCCTTGCGCGCCTTCCTTAACGAAGTGATGCCCAATAACGTAGGCGTTGTCGATGCCATGGAACGCGATAATGTGGAGTATCATTTGAAACTGAGCAACGAATTAGGCAAACGCGAATACTTCAGAGCCTTGCGCGCGATGAGCTTGCGCGGGACTTATTTACGTGAAATTTACCGAGAGTTGTCCGCCAAAGACGAAGCGCAGAGGACCGCAGAAGAAAATGTTTTTGTAAGAGGCTATTTGACCTATCAGAACATCGTTGAAACAAAACTTCGGCCGATCTTCCAGGATACTTACAATTGGACCAATGTGTCCATTTCTGCGAACGGAATTTCCATCGCTCCGTTAAATCAATTTGTGGCTCAATTATCAGCGAAGAGCCGGGAAGCAAAGCAATTGTTGGCAAAATATCGAAATGATCCTGCTAAATTAGCAAAAGACAGTTTAATAGATGCAAGCCTCGCTGAGCGTTACAACCGAGCCCAGGTTATTGCACAACATGCAGACGATATCCTGAGTGCCGAACCGCTGAGAAATTATGCTTCAATGACCTTCACCCGCTGGGCGAATGAATTGATCCGTTTCAGACAAGATCACTTGACCGCTATCATCGCGACTTTGACCGCCATCAATTCTGTAGAGTTAAATGACCTGTGGGATCGCGTGAATCAAGTCGCTTATACGCAGGCCATGACCGCCAAAGCCGGGATCATCAATTCGATCCACACTGCCGAAGACAGGGTCATCCCCGGCGGTAAGAACCAGATGATGGCCGGCAACTTATACCGCATGTTCGGTATCGTGACTAATTATGACGCGCACGTCCGTGTGTATCCTGGTCAAAACCCATGGCGCATTACCTGGGCCACGTTGATGGGCCGCAATCCGGAGATCGCGATCATTAATCCGACGATCAAGATATGGGCATCGAATAACCGGGCCCTGCCGATGTATTCTCTCTATGGTATCGCACAAAACACTTGGGGCGCGGATGTCCAGCGAGCCCGCCGCAATATGTTGACCTATTACGGTAAAGGTACGGCCCGTCCGGAAGCCGCCATTGTCTTGTTCAATCCTCCGGGCGAGGATTCGGGTTCATATTTAACTTTACAAAGCCGTCAACCGGCATATACATCCACCCATATCGATTACTTCATGTTTGAATGGGGCCGCCCGACGCTTTTAGCGGAATCCATTGCTGCCACCGAAATGCGCTATGGCTTTAACGTTACACGATTCCTCATGGATCGCGGACAATTCCAACTCTTCTACAATCAAGGCATCGGGTTAGATCGTAAATTGTCGCATTTATTCCTCTGGTTACATTATTTGGTAACGCCGATCGGCCTGGCCTTATTGGTCGTTTTGGCAGCCTTATCACCGTTCAGCGCCTTTGCCTTCTTAAGGCCGATGATCTTCTTCATCCCAATCCCGCTCATTTCTATGCAATTGATCAATACCAACAACTTTGTCCGTCATTGGAGAAACACCAGAAGCTTCCCGTTAGCATTTGTATTGACGATCATTGATATTGTCCGCGGGTTCCCGATGTATGTTGTCTTTATCCGCATGAGTTTAGCCGGTATTTGGCTGGCCGCCCGGGAACAATTCTCATTTATCAGAACCGTTAAGAAGATCAGCCTCGGTTTGTGGAGCAACACCGAGAAATTCTATAGAACAGCCGTATCGAGCCTTGGTTTGGTTGAAGTGCGCGTTTCAAAGAAATTTGTTTGGGGATTCTTGGGCGCGGCCGGCATGATAACGATCGTTAATGGTTTAAGCGCCTTCGGCGGCCTCTTGGTCTTGGCTGCCGCCTTATCTTGGAAATGGAATAAAAAGCCGGCCAAGCTTATGATCAAAGATTATCCGCTCGGCGGTGTCATTGCGATCGTTGGTTTAGTCAGCTTCTTTATCGGGTTCTTTACGATGACACCGATGGGGCCGCTCGTTCTCCTTCCGTACTTGTTTGCCGCCGGTGTATTCTTATCTGGTTTTGACATCTTCGGCCCGTACCTGCGCCGCGGCAAATTGGTTGGCGCAAATTATTGGGTGATATTCAAGATCGGTCCTAACTTCGCAAGGACATTGCGGATTATTTTTGCAAAGAGATTATTAGCTGGGGTGCTCAACGCGAAATTGGCTGAAGAGGAAAATGCCAAGATATTCGAATTTTATAAACGGCT
>MHGP01000008.1:11576-17725 GCA_001805615.1 Omnitrophica WOR_2 bacterium RIFCSPHIGHO2_02_FULL_48_11 | reverse complement strand
TCGCCGAAGTGACGTCCGTCGTGACGGGCTGGGCCCAGGCCGCGCTGGCACAACAGCAGGACATCAAAACATTTGTCAGCAAAAATGTTCACGGCTATCTACAGGGCATCCGTTACCGGCGGTTGGAGCGGGTGCAGAAGATCGCCGAGCTCATCAAAAACGGCGACAGTGTTTTGACGCATTGCAATGTGAGCGGTGAATTGGCCATGGCCGCGAAAATTTGTCAGCAGCAGAAAAAGAAGATCCGTTTTTTTGCCACAGAAACCCGGCCGTATTTGCAGGGCACGAAATTGACCTGCTGGGAATTAAAAAAAATGGGCGCGGATGTGACCCTGATCGCGGACAATGCGGTCGGCTCGGTCATGGCGGACGGGCTGGTCAATAAGGTGATCGTCGGGTCAGATCGTTCCTGCGCCAACGGGGATTTTGCCAACAAGATCGGGACCTATCAGATCGCGGTTTTGGCGAAAGAGTTTGAAATTCCGTTCTATGTGTTAACGCAACCGTCGAGCAAGATTGCCTGCGGGGAAGATATCCCGATCGAGATCCGCGATGAAAAGGAATTATTGAACTTCGAGCGCAAACCGATCACCAAAGCCAAGGTCAAAGGTTTTTATCCGGGATTCGATGTGGTTTCGCATGAATTAATTACACAAGCGGTGGCTATCAATGCAGGACAATAAAAATAATATCATTTTGATTCAAGGCATGGTCGATGAATCGCTTTTTGATTTATTAAAAGAGCGGGGCGAGATCAATGTTTTTATTTTGGAAGGCCGGCCCAGATTAAAGGCCGCCAATATTCTTTCCAAAGAATTGAATAAACGCCAGATCACGCCGACCTTGATCGCCGATAATATGGCGGGATTTTTATTTAAACGGAATTTGGTTAAAGAGGTTTGGGTGTCCTACCAAAAGGTAGACAAGAAGGGCGCCCGCTGTGATACCGGCGCGCTGGTTTTGGGAGTGCTGGGGAAAAGGCACCAGGTGCCGGTCAATTTGTACCCGGCGGCGGCGCAAAAAGGTGCCCAAGGAAAACAGTCCGATATTTTGAGTTTCAACGGGGTGCGCGTGGCGCCCAAAGGCGTTAAAGGGTATGTCCCGTTGACCGATTGGGTCCCGGCAAAATATATTTCAAAGGTGCATAGCTGTGGATGCTGCTGTTAAAAATTTAAAAACCGATATCGTCGCGATCGGTCGCGTCCTTTGGGAAAAGGACCTGGCGAGCGGTTTCAACGGGAACATCAGCGCCCGCGTGGATGCTGAGCATATCGTCCTGACCGGGCATGGGACCTGTTTGGGCCTGCTGCAGGAAAAAGATGTTCTGCTGATGAAAGTTTCCGGCGAACTTCTGGAAGAGGGGAAAGTTTCCACGGAGAAATTATTGCACACGGAGATTTATAAGAATTTTCCCGACGTCAAGGCGGTGATCCATACGCACACGACTTATACCAACGCGTTCTTTTTGGAAAACGATGTGCTGAGTCCCAGGATCTTTGAATCAAAATTTTATTTAGGCGATGTGAAATCCATCGCGCAGACAACGCCCTCGGTCACCGATGCGACCCCGATCATCGGACATCTCAAAACGAATAATATCACGGTTTTAAAAAATCACGGGACCGTGGCGATGGGAAAGAATTTGTTTGATTGTTTTGTTCTTATTCAGTGTCTGGAGGAGGCGGTCAAGGTGGACGCGATCAGTAAACTTTATAAGAGATTGGAGATTTCAGCTATCAGCTCTCAGCAAAAACAAAAAGAAAAAAAGGCCGATAAAAAATATAAATTATTTTCCAAAGAACAAATTGATGAAATTGTGCGGGTCGTTAACGCCGATAAACAATTGAGCGAAATGGGTGCCAAGACCAATATGACGATGGATCTGGCGGTGCAGCTTGATGAGACCGGGGAAATTTACAGCTTTTGTTTTGATAAAGGACGCATCAAAAAAGTGGGCAAGGACGGCAACGCGGAATTTTTGATCTCGGCGCCGGAAAGTGTCTGGCGCGCGGTATTCAACCGCGAGATCGATCCGTTTGTGGCCACGACTCAGAAGAAGATGAACTTGCGAGGGGATTTTGCAAAAATTTCGAAATGGTATGCGCCTTGCAGCCGCGTGTTTGAATTATGGCAACAAGTTCCCGTTGAATAACTGGAACTTGTAGCCCCGACTTCCTTAGACATGTGTTGGAAAAGTCGGGACAACAGGTGCTCATATGATGAAGAGTATAAATCTATTAAATTCTGTTATAAATTTTGGAACAAGATGTTTGTTGAGTAAAATAAATATGCTGACTGTCGCGAACCAACAATTTGATTTGTTGATCAATGGTAAGAGTGTTGCTGCTTCGGGCGGCCGGTCTTTTGAGGCCATTAATCCGTCGAACGGAAAGGCTTTTGCCGCGATTGCCGATGCAACGGCCGCGGATATCGGGCAGGCGATTACGGCGGCGCGGGCGGCCTTTGATTCCGGTGTTTGGCCGGGGATGACGGTGGTAGAGCGCGGGATTTATTTAAAAAAGATCGCTCAGGGGATCCGTAAACACGCCAAAGAATTGGCGGACCTAGAAACTGTCGGCTGCGGAAAAACGCTTAAACAGTCGACCTTCATTGATGTCCCGACCGCGGCGGATTGTTTTGAATATTTCAGTAATATTTCGCAGGAGCTTGCGGCAAAAGAAAACAAGATCGACGCGCCGGTCAAAAGTTTGACCGAGCGTGAACCGGTGGGTGTCGTGGGTTGTATCATTCCGTGGAATTATCCTTTGATCATGTCAGCCTGGAAGATCGCGCCGGCGCTGGTTGTAGGAAATACCGTGATCTTAAAACCGTCGGCCTTGGGTTGTGCCTCAGTGATGCGCCTGGCGAAGATCATTGAAGAAAGCGGATTGCCGGCCGGGGTGGTCAATATTGTGGCGACCACCGATCATGCCGCGGCGAGTGTCTTAGTGAAAGATCCGCGTGTGGACATGCTCAGTTTTACCGGCGGGACACAGACCGGCCAGGAAATGATGCAGCTGGCGAGTGCCACGACCAAGAAACTCTCGCTTGAACTCGGCGGCAAATCACCGAACATTGTTTTCAGCGACTGCGATCTGGATGCGGCAGTGGGCGGTACGTTATCCGCGATCTTTATGAATCAAGGTCAGATGTGCACGGCCGGTGCGCGATTATTGTTGGAGGAAAAAATTTATGATAAATTTTTGGCCAAATTGATTGAGAAAACGCAATCGTTAACGATTGGACCTGCCACGGATTATCAAGTCAATTTTGGCCCGCTGATCAGCCGCGAACACCGCGATAAAGTTTTAAAATTTATTGCAGCGGGTGTGGCCGAGGGCGCCCAGGTGGCCTGCGGCGGAAAAATCCCCAGTGATCCGAAACTTAAAGAAGGATTTTTTATTGAGCCGACGATTTTAATTAACGTGACGAATTCAATGAAAATTGCCCAAGAAGAGATTTTTGGTCCAGTCTTGTGCGTGCTGAAATTTTCCGATTGTGGCCGGGTGGCCACAATTGCCAACGACAATCCGTATGGTCTGGCGGCCTGCATTTGGACCAAGGATCTGGAAAAGGCCGCTGTGGTCGCCAAACAATTGCGCTGCGGCACCGTGTGGATCAACACGTACGGCGGTTTTTATAATGAATCGTCCTTCGGCGGATATAAGCAAAGCGGTTTCGGCCGCACGCTGGGCAAAGAAGGGCTTTTAGAATATACGCAGAGTAAACATATCTGCACGGACAAATCGCCGGGGGGAAAACCGCTGGTGACAAATTGGTTTTAAAATCAGCAAAGGAGATATGAAATGAAAGTACTTTTCTTAACACCACCACTGAAGGCCTGGGATTCACACGGAAATCACAAGGCTTGTAATCAAATGCATGCGCAGTTGGGAGCTTACTTTCGCACCAAAGGACTCGCCGAGGTCGCCGCGCTTGATTGCCGTGCCCTGGAGATGGATTGGCAGGCCATGCTCAAATGGGTGAAAGAATATAAGCCGGATATAGTTTTCGTCGGAGAATTGCTGCATTCCACCTGTGGGGCCGCGGTTATTTGGTATTTTAATGAAGGTTTAAGACTTATTAAGGAAGCTCTGCCGAAGACCATCGCGGTGGCCGGCGGGTTGTGGTATTCCGGAGATTATGAACGGCAAATGCGGTTAAACCCATGGATCGATTACATCATGATCGGTGAGGCCGAATTGACCATGGAAGACCTGATCATTAATCTGAAAGATAAGAAAAAAAGTGACCGCGATATCCCGGGATTGGTTTCGCGCCAGGACAACGATACCATTGTTATCGGACCGCACCGCGATTTGATCCCGGATTTGAACGTGCTGCCGATGCCGGCCTATGATCTGTTCCCGATGGATAAATACGTCGGGCACACGTATTGGAAACCGTTCGCGGAATTGATGACCTCGCGCGGGTGTCCGGGCAAATGCCATTTCTGTTACGAATGGGCGTTGTATGACAGCCGTACCGCCATACAAGATTTTACGTCATGGCGCGGTTTAAAAGGCAAACGCATCGTTGATGAGCTCGATATTCTAGAGAAGCAATACGGCATCACGACGATCGTGTTTCAGGATGATGCCTTTAACACCGATACAAAAGCGATGATCGAGTTTTGCGAAGAAAAACTTAAAAGAGGCAACAAGATCGATTGGGTCTGTTTAGGCCGGGCTGACCAGTGGATCAGCCAGCACGATATTTTGCCCTTGATGAAGAAGGCTGGTTTATTTTTGGCACTGACCGGTGTTGAGGTCGAAGATGATATGACCTTGGCCAAACAGGGCAAAGGGGTCACCATCGACCAGATCAAGAAAACGGTTCGCATCTTACGCGAAAATAATATCGGCAGCGTCGGGACCGTCTTGATCGGGCTTAAGGAGGACACGGAAGCAAAGATCAAGCAGCGCCTGCATATCGCCGATGAGATCGATCCGGATATTTTCGCGTTGGATTATTTAACGCCGGTGCCGAATTCGCCGGATTGGCGCTATGGGATCAAAAAAGGATGGTTTGATCCGGATAAAATTAATTTAAAAGATTGGGACTTTCAGCACCCGGTTGTTCCTACGGATCATCTGACCATCGAGGAAGTGGGCCGTTTGGGGGCGTGGTGCATGCGCGAGTATTATTCCAAACCCGAACGCATTCATCGCATTTTTACCAGCGATTACGACCAGAAGGTCAAACTTTGCGTGAAGGATTTTATGAGCAATATCGCCAAATGGGAAGCCAATTCTCGCGTGACTGCGGGAACCGGTAGCACGAGGTAATAATGACCACACAAATACAACTCAAATGGGAAAGTCAATCACTGGAAAAGTTTAATACGGTGATCCGGAAGATCCCGCTTTTTCACCGCGAGATCGCCAAGCAAGTTGTGACCAAGAAAGCGGCCCTCAACGCGCAGGCGCGCGGTTCGGATACCGTCGAAGAGCCGGACATTGTCCGCGCGTTCTTTTCGGAGGTGCCGAAGGCGTTTTACAGTTTGATGATCCGCCTTTTGGATGAGGTAAAATTTAATTATCGCGAACATGAGCCTAAATAGTTACGTATTCTTTTTAAAACGTGTTTAAAAAATTATAAAGAGTTCAATGATGGCGTTTTTTGGAAAGAAAAAATCAGCGCAGCCGGCCGCTCCCAAGATCAAAGAGAAGATCATTCATCACTTTGTTTTTTTGGAGATGCCGATTGAGCTGGTGGCCGCGGCGGTCATGCCATGGGGGGAGGCCCCTTGGTGGCCGACCAAAGGCTGCTCGATCAAGTATGTTCGTAAAACGCCCGGGGATTTGCAGGTCGGGACAAAGTTCCGACAAAAAATTCTAAGACTCTTGGCGCCGAGCTGGGACATAGAAGTCGCGCAGTTTATTCCGGAACGGCAGCTGCAGTTTAAGTTCCTCAACGGCCCGCTCAAAGGTTATGAGGACATTAAGCTCGAATGGCGTTACAACGGAACACGGGTGGATTATGAACTGCATTACCAGCCGCGCGGTCTGTTGAATATGATCATTTGGCCGATCTTGGGCCAGAAAAATTATGACAACAGCATTAAGGTTGTTTTTGCCGCTTTTAAAGAGCACATAGCAAAAATTTATAAAGAGCAGCAGGAAAAAACCTTTTAGGAGCATAGATGA
>MHGP01000008.1:0-11538 GCA_001805615.1 Omnitrophica WOR_2 bacterium RIFCSPHIGHO2_02_FULL_48_11 | reverse complement strand
CGAGGCGATCCGGCAGAACGGGTTAAAGATCAAAAAATTCGACGGCACCGCAGAAGTGATCTCCATCCCGGTGGCCACCCGTTTGGATCGGGAATATGATCTGACGATCTTCACCGTGAAGACACAGGATATCGAAGCCGCCTATCAGGCCAATCATCAATTTTTACCTACGCATGCCAATATCCTCTCGACGCAAAACGGCGTGCAGGCGGACAATATCTTAAGCAGCCATTTTGAGCCGGAAAAAATTATCAGCAGCATCGTGATGTTTGGGGCAACGTATGTGAAGCCGGGAGAGGTCACCTATAATTTTCCGGGGGATTGGATCATGGGAAGGCCTTTCGGGGCTAACGATACCCGGGTGACGGACGCGGAAGAAATTTTAAGCAAGGCATTCCCCATTTATGTGACGGGCGAAATTGCCGGAATGAAATGGCTCAAATTATTTGTAAATTTTAACAATTGCATCCCCGCTCTCATCGGGAAATCGATGCAGGAAACATTTAGCGATATGGATCTGTGCAAATTGAGCATTTTACTGCTGCGGGAAGGGGTCAATGTCGTGGAACATGCGAGGATCGAGCTGGTGTCGTTGCCTAATTTCCCGGTGGAAAAGATCAAGGGGCTTGCGGTCATGCCCATTGAGCAGGCTGCCGGAATTATGAATAAAACTTTGACCGGTCTCAGCAAAGAGCCGCTGTACGGCTCTATTTTGCAAAGCATCCTGCGCAAGAAAGACAGTGAGATCGATTTTATCAACGGGGAAGTCGTGCTTTTAGCGGGCAATACCGGAATGAAAGCACCTTTGAACCGTAAGGTCGTGGATCTGGTGCATCGGGTCGAGCGGGAAGGAAAATTTTTGACAGCAGAGGAAATTAAAAAGGAATTGATGGGTGAGCCCGTCACAATAAAGGGGAAAATATGAAAACAGAGACTCAAGCAAAAACGTCATACAAATTGTCGTCGTGGATTCCGCCGGAATGGAACCAGACCCAGCGTGATGTTTGGAATTGTTTAGAGACACACTGGGATCATTTGATCAATAAGCGCGTGGATGAATTCATAAAATACATTCATCCCGATATGGTCGGCTACGGCCATGAGAGCCCGATCCCGGTGGACCGGCCCTGGCTCGAGAAGTGGGTGGGGTTCTGGACGAGGAGCACCAATATCGCGATCTGTGAATTGCGGCCGATCCAGATGAAAATTCACGGTGACATCGCGATCTTACAATATTTCATTTTTACTGTGGAAGTCAATCAGGAAGGCGGCAAACGGGTGATCCGTCGTTATACCATGACCTGGAAAAAAACACCCGAGCGTTGGGTGGTCATTGCCAGCCATAACAATTTGATGAACGAAACATTGAAGGACTAATTAAAGTAAGAAGTCAAAAGTAAGAAGTCAAAATTATTGAGTCGCTAGCGACACCATACTTTTGATTTTTGAATTTTAACTTTTGAGTTACTAAAGGGAGTTTAATATGCCAAGACGCGTCGTAGTAACCGGGGTGGGGATCATCTCTCCCAACGGGATCGGCAAGGAAGCCTGTTGGAAAAGCATGATCAACGGCGTTTCGGCGGTCCGTCGGGTAACGGAATTCGATGTCTCGCAGTTTAACACCAAGATCGCGGCCCAGGTCCACGATTTTGATCCGTTGAGATTGGGCTTAACGCGGGAAGAAAGCCTGCGCATGGACCGCTACGTGCAATTTGCCATGGCTGCCGCGAAGATGGCGCTGGAGGATTCCGGGCTTGATCTTAATAAAGTCAACCGGGAGCGCATGGGTGTGTCCTTGGCCAACGCGATCTGCGGGACCAAGTATATGGAAGAAGAATTCGCACTGGTGACCGACAGCGGCAAAAATCCGATCGATCCGACGATCGTTCGTCCGGACCTTTACGATGCGTCGATGTTCAATACCCCGTCGAGCGAAATTTCCGCCAAATACCATTTGCAGGGAATTTGCAACACCATCTCCACCGGATGCACGGCCGGGACGGATTCCGTCGGCTTTTCGTTCGAAGCGATCCAGGATGGAGAAGTGGACATTATGGTGACCGGAGCGAGCGAAGCGCCGATCACGCCGATCACTTTCGGGGCGTTCGATACGGTGAATGTTTTGGCGGCGCGCAACGATGAACCGGAAAAAGCGTCGCGTCCCTTTGATGCCAAGCGCAGCGGTTTTGTCATCTCCGAGGGGGCGGGGCTTTTAATTCTGGAAGAATTGGAACATGCCAAGAAGCGCGGGGCGCGGATCTATTGTGAGGTTGTCGGGTTCGGTACGACGAATAATGCGTATCACATGACGGATCTTCCACCGGAAGGCGAGGCGAAGGCCGATTGCATCCGTTTAGCTCTTGAGGATGCGCACATTAAGCCGGAGCAGATCGACTACATCAACGCGCATGGTTCATCGACGAGGCAAAATGATGTCTTTGAAACCAACGCGTATAAAATGGTGTTCGGCGATTACGCGTACAAGATTCCGATCAGCTCATTGAAGTCCATGATCGGTCATCCGCTGGCCGGGGCCAATGGGATCGAGCTGGCGATTGGATCTATGATCTTTGAGCGGAATATTTTACCGCCGACGATCAATCAGGAAAATCCTGATCCACAATGCGATTTGGATTATATTCCGAATGAATCCCGCGAAAAAAAAGTGAATTATATGCTAAAGACGAGCAGCGGTTTTTCCGGGATCCATTCGGCGATGGTGTTGAAGAGGTTTAATGAAAAATAAGGATTAAAGGAATTAAGCCTGCCTGCCGGTAGGCAGGGATCTCAGGATTTGAGAGAAAACACTTAAATCCCAAAATCCTCAAATCCTTATATCCACTTATTATGAGGGATTAATTATGCAGCCCATAGCGATCACAGGTCTCGGTGTCGTCAGTCCCAGCGGGATTGATAAAAGAAAATTCTGGTCGAATGTCTCGCGCGGACGCTCGGCGGTGGAGAACATTACGCGTTTCGATGCTTCCCGATACGCTTCGCACGTGGCCGGCCATGTGCACGAGCTCGATGCGTACAGCAATGTCTCGTCGAGATTATTGAAGAAAATTGATCTATTTTCGCACATGGGACTGGTCGCCTCGGAAATGGCGATCCAGGATGCGGGTTTGGACCTAACGAAAGAAAATTTGAAACGGGCCGGGATCTTTATGGGAAACGCCATCGGCGGCTGGTTGTATGCCGAAACAGAGTTGCGCGATCTTTATCTGGAAGGCCGCGAAGGGGTCAGTCCCTTCATGGCTTCGGCGTGGTTTCCGGCCGCACCGCAGGGCCAGGTCTCGATCCATTACGGCATCAAAGGTTACAGCAAGACGATCGTTTCCGACCGGGCGAGTTCTTTGATGGCGATCGCCTATGCGGCTAAAAATTTGATCCGCGGAAAAAATGATTTTATTTTAGCCGGCGGCATGGAAGCGCCGGTGACGCCTTACGCGCTCTTGTGCTGCAATACGTCGGGGATGTTGACAAAAAAGAACGACCAACCGGCGACCGCGTATAAACCATTTGATAAAAATCGCGACGGTTATGCGATCGCCGAAGGCGCAGGAATATTAATTCTGGAAGGGCAAGACCGAGTAAAAAAACGCAAGGCGCATGTCTACGCGAACATCATCGGCTTCGGAACAACAACGGATGCCGTGGACCGCATTGAGCCGGCCGGCGATGGTGTGCAATTGGCTAAGGCGATCAAAATGGCGCTGGAGGATGCCGAACTGGAACCGGCGCAGATCGATTATATCTGTTTGGACGGGGCAGGGACCAAGATCGGCGACGTGAGCGAAACGCGGGCGATCAAGCAGGTCTTTGACGGGGCTTCCCGGAAAATCCCGATGTCCGCACCAAAATCCGTTTTTGGGAATATGCTGGGCGCGTGCGGCGCGCTGGATGTGATCACAACTGTCCTGGCGATGGAGCATAGCCTGGTTCCACCGACGATCAACTTGACCACGCCGGACCCGGAATGCGATTTAAATTATTGCGCCAACAAAGCGCAGGCGAAAGAAATCAAAAATGCGCTCATTATTAACCGTGGGCGCGGTGGGATTAACGCAGTTTTAGTATTGCAGAAAAATGATTGAGCTATCAGTCATCAGCTTTCGGCCATCAGCTGAAGGCTGAGAGCTAATAAGAAGGAGGACACAACGTGAATATTAATAATCAAGTGAGCACAGCGTTAGAAGAGAAGGTGAAAGGTATTTTCCAGAAAGTTCTGGATATCAAGCCCGGCGAGATCGTCCCCGGTGCCAAACTGGATGAGTCTTTGGGGATCGACTCGACGGAGTTGGTCGAGATTTCTGTTGTGCTGAAGAAAACTTTCAATGTCGCTTTAGCGGATAATGAGATCAAGAAATCCCATTCGTTCAATGAGATCGTTGACATATTGAAAACAAAAGGGGTAAATTAGGATTTGAGGAATGGAGGATTTAAGGATTTGGGTTTCTTACTTAAATCCTATAATCCTTAACCCCTTTAATCCTTTTCAATCATGAAAATCATTGATCTATCCTTACCCATTGACGACACGCTCGTTGAAACTCATGACGCCAAGATCGACCGCATTTCGCACGCGGAAGGCGTGGAGCATTTCAATTGGGTGGTGATGAGCAAACAGCCCGGCGGACAGGAACGTTTTGACCGTGGCGAACGGGTCGCCACAAAACAGGAAATCCCCGACGGAGAAATGCTGTCGCTCGAAATTGTCCACGCGTCGGTGCATATGGGCACGCACGTGGACGCGCCGTTTCATTACGGCAGCACCTGTGAGGGCAAACCCGCGAAGATGATCGAAGATATTCCGCTCGAATGGTGTTACGGCCCGGGCGTGCGCTTGGATTTTACACATTTAAAATTTCCGCAAGCGATCGGTGCCAAGGAAATCAAAGCTGCCCTAGCCGCTATTTCTTATACGCTTAAACCGATGGATATCGTGCTTTTATACACCGGCGGTGACAAACTGTTAGGCACGGACGATTATGTGAATAAATATGTGGGTTGTACTCCGGATGCGATCGAATATTTGCTGGATCAGGGCATTAAGATGATGGGGATCGACACGATTGGCTTGGACCGGCCGTGTTTTTTAATGTTCAAGGAATTTTTGACCACCAAAGATAAATCCAAGATTTGGCCGTCGCATTTTCTGGGCCGCCGCCGGGAATTTTGCCACATGGAACGCCTGGGAAATTTGGGCGCCATTCCAGAGCCGTTTGGCTTTACCGTTTCCTGCCTGCCGGTCAAGGTAAGAAATGCGGGAGCAGGGTGGAGTAGGGTTGTTGCGATTTTTTAGTAATTTGAAAAATCGTCCCAGGCATGAAGCCTAGCGAAATGCCGCGGGGCTACCACCATAAAAGCTTCTCTTTCCTCTAATATATATCCCAAAAATCTTTAATTTTGGCGCAAAACCCTATAGAAGATATATCTTTACAACTATTATTATTAGTATTATATATATAAACATCTCTTAAATTAGCGGGAGGCCGTATGATTAAACCAATCATCATTCAGCGCTCAAAAGATATTTTGGGCGGTACGCCGGTTTTTTACGGAACGCGTGTCCCGGTCAGCACCCTTATCGATTATTTGGAAGCAGGCGATCGCCTCAATGATTTTCTTAAGGATTATCCTATGGTCAGCCGCAAGCAGGCGTTGTCGGTTTTGGAATTATTGAAAGAGAGAGCATTGGCAAAATGAAAGGGGTATCTATTTTTCGATGAAGGACAAGGAAGATGACTGAAAAAGAGTTTTTACATAAAATCGCGAACGGCAAAGATGACTTTCTGCAGTCGTTCCTTGATATATTGCGTAAAAATAAAATTAAATTTTGCGCCATTGGCGGTTTGGCAGTCAATGCGTATGTTGAGCCGGTCGTGAGCTTGGACTTGGATGTTGTGATTGTGGCTGAGAAGTTGGATTTTTTGATTCCCCAACTTAAAAAACGCTTTAAACTGGAGAAGTTTGCCAACAGTATCAACATCAGCGAGAAGACATCGGATTTACGCATCCAGATTCAGACCGATGAGCGGTATCAGTCCTTTATTCAGAAAGCGAAAGCCAAAAGTGTTTTAGGGTATAAAATCCCGGTGGCAGCGATAGAGGACGTTTTTCAGGGAAAGGTTTGGGCCGCCAGCGACCAAACCCGCCGCCCCAGCAAGCGGCAAAAAGATTTGGCTGACATTTTGCGGTTGATGGAGGCTAAGAAAAGTTTGGGGTCACTGTTACCTGAGCAATTGAGGAAACACTTAGCGATTTAACGGTGTGCCAAAGGCTAATTCGGGTTACGTCGTGTCCCTGGAATTCACCAAAAGAAGTTGCCAATGAATGTTCAAGTAAATAGCAATAACCTTCCGCATTGGTTGTCGGTTTAGTTTTTGACGGAACGATTGTGTATCTGAGCGTCACCATGGCTGCGCAGCCGTTGCCGTTAGCCGGGGTTGTTTCCCGGAGCGTCAATGGGGTGATTTTTCCGATAGGTTGCACCCCCGTCCTCTACGCCGCGCAGCGGTTAGGGGAGAGAAAAGCGTAAGTAGGTGCGTGTCCCCGGGATTTCGGAATTTAGTGTAATAATTTAAAGGAACTAGCTAATTGGAACTATCAAAATTATTTGAAATATTTCTAACAGCTGCTTTAACCATTATTGGTGGAGTAATCATATTCGTAACTGGTCAACTTATATTAAGATTTATCGTTGAACCAATTCAGGATTTAAATCGACTTAGAGGAGAAATTGCCTATTCGCTTATATTTTATTCAAATGTTTATATGAATGTCCCACCTCCATATACCGATCTTAGTGAAGATAATAAATCTCGAGATGAAGTTCAAAAGATTTTTCGTCAATTGGCTTCTCAGTTATGCCCAAAAATTAATATAATTCCTTGGTCTACAGCATGGGGAATGTTGCAAATCGTACCAAAATTTCAGAATGTCACGCTGGCCACAACAGAACTTATAGGGTTATCAAATTCAATTCATGCGGTTAATGTGGATTTTAATAGAATAAGACGCGAAAAAATCGAAACGCTGTTAAATATAAAAATAGTAAAGAAAAATAAGTAATAATTTTGAGGATTTCCTAGGTCATTCACAGGCGACTAGTGACGAGACACTTTTAAAAGGAGAATCTTATGGGCCACACACGCAATCACATTGTCATCAACGCGCCGTATAATATAGTTTTTGATATTTCCAATCAGATCGAGCGCTGGACCGAACTGTTCGGCAAAGAATATGCCAAGGCCGAGGTGCTGGAGCGCAAGGGCAACGAGATCACGTTCCGCCTGACGGACGAAGACGGCAAGTCCTGGGTTTCCAAACGCTGGCTGCATAAGGATCAAAAATTTGCCGTGGCCTCGCGCCATGAGCCGATGTTTCCTTTTATATATATGAAGATCGCCTGGTTTTATGTCGAGGAAGCGGAGGGGATCAAGATGATCTGGATCCAGGATTTTGAAATGGACCCGAAGTTCACCAAGTTCACCGCGGAGCAGATCGAAGGGTTTATCAATAAGCATTCGCAGGACAATATGAAGATCTTTAAGGAAGTGATCGAGGAAGAAGCGAAGCAATTGGCAGGAAAGAAATAGATCGAATGACCAATAACCAAGAAACAATAACCAAGAAATCTTCAATAACCAAATGCCAAAGTGTTGTTCGGAATTTGGTTATTGGTTCTTGTTTGGTGTTTGGAGTTTGGTGATTGGTTATTTTATGCAAGATTCAAAAAAAATCATCATTTTTTTAATTTGTCTCGGCAATATCGCGATATCGTTCAACACCGGCGCAGTGGCAGCGGCGATACCGCTCATCAGTGAAGATCTGGGCGTGCCGGATTTCAGTGTGGCGAAACTGGTGCCGTTTTATATGCTGCCGTACGGTTGTGGCGCGCTTTTGTACGCGTTCTTTACAAAATATGTCAGCTACCGGCGGGTGTTGTCGAGTGCGATGTTTTGTTATGCGTTCTTCAGTTTGCTGACGGGTTTAAGTTCGCAATTGCCGTATATGCTGCTGGCTCAGATCGGCGCGGGGGTCGCGGCCGCGAGTTCGACGCCTTTGAGTTTGATGATCATCGGTGAGCTCTTTGAAAAAGATGTCCGCGGGCGGCTGGTGGGAACGTATTTCGGCTGCAGTTTTTTTGCCTCGCTCGTGGGGATGTTTTTTATGGGCGTGGTGCACTGGCGCTGGCTGTTCTTTATTCCCGCGGGATTGGCGCTCGTGACGTCGGTGAGCTTTTATTGCTTGAAGACCGATGTCCTGCGGCGCGTGCATGCGGCGAGCGTGAATTATTTTAAAATATTTTTTGAACGGCCGGTGCGGCGGGTATTTATTTTTATTTTTCTCATGAGTTTTTTGTATCACGCGGTGCATAAATGGTATGGGTTGTATCTGCATCAGGAATACGGGTTGGAAAAAGGCGGGATCAGTTTATTTCTTATTATGGCGGCGATGTGCGGCCTGGCGGGACAGAATATCGGCGGGTACTTGTCCGATAAAAAGGGAAGAATGCTCACCTGTTTTATCGGCGGAATTATTCTGGCGCTGGGGACGATGAGTTTGTGGGGGCATTACCCGGTTTATATCGTGCCGGTCATTTTAGGCAGTATCGCGATGGGCTGGACGATCAATCATAATTCGGTTTCGACGATCTTAACGGATTTTCCGGACGAATACCGGCCGATGATCGCCAGTTTGAATTCGTCGGTGCGCTTTGCCAGCGGCGGGTTGGGATTTTTGTTGAGCACGGCTTTTGTAGAAAAGAGTTTTGGCTTAACTTTCTTAGGGATCGGGGTTTTATTTTTGGGGCTTTCCTTAACGCAACAATATTTTATTACCATTAAAAAATAGGGGGAATCATGAATGAGGTTAATTTAAAAGGAAAAACGGCCATCGTGACCGGAGCGAGCAAAGGGATCGGCAACGCGATCGCGACACGCCTGGCGCAGGCCGGGGCTAATTTGCTTCTGGCGGCACGGACGCAGTCGACGCTGGATGAGGCCTGTAATGAAATTCGTAAAAAAAATCCGGGCATCAGGGTCTTGGGACTCGCCACCGATGTGGCGCGGCTCGATGATCTGCAGCGTTTGGTGAATACGGCGCTCAAGGAATTTAAGGCGATCGACATCATCGTGAATAACGCGGGCGTCTCTAGTCAGCATCCTTTTGAAAAACAGCCGTTGGAGGATTTGGAAAAGCTGGTCTTCACCAATTATTTAGGGTATGTGCGGTTGATCCGCTTGGTGATCCCGTACATGATCGAACGAAAGAGCGGATCGATCATCAATTTGGTGTCCGGCTCAACGCTGGTGGACCCGATCCCGCGCGGTTTTTTGACCTACAGCTCGCTCAAAGTCGGTTTGCGGGCTTTCTTAAAAGGGCTGTTCTGGGAGATGCGCGATCATGGGATCAAAGTGACATCTATTTTACCCGGCGTTGTGGACAGCGATCTGACCGGTCATTTGCAGCACATCACGCAGGAGCAAAAGGACCGCTTGATGTCGCCGCAAGCGGTCGCGGATATGGTCATGTTCGCTTTATCCGTACCGCAAAATGCCTGTCCGTTAGAACTGGCGGTCATCAATCAGCAGACACCATGGACCAAACCGATTATTGATTATCAACAAGTGCAGGCGAAGTAGTTAAGCAGGGGGGACGATGGATAAAACCATAGCCGTATTTAAGAAAAACAAATTCCAAGAAGTCCGTATCGGTATCCGCGAATTCAAAGGCAATGATCTGGTGGATATCCGTACCTGGACCATGACTCAAGGGACGGAAGAGATGGTCCCGACGGCAAAAGGGGTTTCGATCAATGTGAACCTTTTGGCGGAGTTGAAAAAAGCCTTGGATGAAGTTGCTAAAGTTCTTAACGAAAATAATATGCTTAAAAAATAATTTAGGTTTTTACACAGGCCACCTGTCGAACCGATGGGCGCTGCGCGTGTGGAATAAAACCCTCAGTCATTCTCATCCCGCGAACGAATTAAGCCGGGATTTTCCTGATCTATGCCTAAAATTTTAGACAGCCATAGTCATTACCTGCCACCGGAGGTGGCGCAGCATACCGCTTTTTTTAAAGTGAATTGGTCGGATATCGAGCGCCATTTAACTTTAATGGATCAAAACGGTATCGAGCGGTCGGTTTTGCTTTATCCGACGAGCGACGCGCATATTCAAATGGGCGGCTGGCAAAAGTTGTGCGACGTTTATAATTTGGAAATTTCGAAGATCGTCAAAAAATACCATGACCGTTTTATCGGCGGCGGGATCCTTCCGGTGGATCAGCCGCAAAATTTTAAAAAAGAACTGCAGCGGATGGAAGACCTGGGCCTGCGCATCCTTTCTCTGGCCTCCAGCTATGAGGGGAAATATCTGGACGATCCGATCTTTGATCCGGTGTTTGAATTTGCGGGGCGGACCGGGATGCCGGTCCATGTGCATCCGCAGATCATGAATCCGATCGGTGAAGAACGGCTGCGCGATCCCTTGCTGACCCCGGTTTTGGAATATGTTTTTGATGTCTCGGCCTGTATCGGCAAGATGATGATGAGCGGAACTTTCTTGAAACATCCGGATGTGAAATTTATCTTTGCGCACTATGGCGGTGTCCTGCCGTTTGTCAAAGAGCGTTTTGACAACACCTATCAGATGCTGCGCAAAAGGAACTTCGTGAAAGATTTAACTAAGGATCCCAGTGAATATTTTAAAAATTTATATTTCGATATCAGCGGCTCAAAATCGGCTGCTTCGCTGATGTGCGCCCTGGAAGTTGTGGATCCGGGGCATATTTTGTTCGGGAGCGACTTCCCGGCCAATCAGAACCTTGCGGCCATCATCGCGGTCATCGACGGGGCGCCGCTTTCGGCAGCGGAAAAGTCCGCCATTTTTGCCAATAATTTCCCGCAGCTTTTGGCATTATAGCCCGGCAAATAGGGCAGAGCTTAAACCCTTGATACTGCTAGGTTTTTCATCTGTAAATCAGGATAAAAAAAACTTGACAAAGTATACTCGCTCTGGTATTCTTCTAAAACCTTTCAAGACTTTCTTTGAATGTTTTTCCAATAATTTTCGTGCGGAATTTCGCCCGAGGAGAATTAACAAAAAAATCAGGCGCAATTAAGCACGAAATTTTTTTTCGGAAAAAATCGATCTTTGAAATCTTATTATCTTTGTGACAGAACCAAATTCAAGCCAAGTTGTTTTCGGAGAGTTTGATCCTGGCTCAGAGTGAACGCTGGCGGCGTGGATTAGGCATGCAAGTCGAGCGATTCTCGTAAGGGAATAGCGGCAAACGGGTTAGTAACGCGTGAGTAACTTGCCCTTAAGTCAAACATAGCTTCGTGAAAACGGAGGTAATATTTGATAGTATTATGAAAGCTCATGCTTTTATAATTAAAGTCGGGGACCGCAAGGCCTGACACTTAGGGATGGGCTCGCGTCCTATCAGCTAGTTGGTGAGGTAACGGCTCACCAAGGCTTATGACGGGTAGCTGGTCTGAGAGGACGATCAGCAACACTGGGACTGAG
>MHGP01000007.1 GCA_001805615.1 Omnitrophica WOR_2 bacterium RIFCSPHIGHO2_02_FULL_48_11 | reverse complement strand
GCTTTTGCCCGGGTGGTCGTTATCGGTCTGGGATTTTTGGTCCTCTTGGACAGCTTCGGCGTATCGGTGACGCCGCTCATTGCCTCTTTGGGGATCGGGTCCTTGGCGGTGGCCTTGGCGCTGCAACCGACGCTGGAAAATCTTTTTTCCGGGATTCAGATCATCACCGACAAGCCGATCCAATTGAATCAATATATAAGACTTGAATCGGGCGAAGAAGGTTACGTCTACCGTATCGGTTGGCGAGCGACGTGGATCTTGATGCCGCCCAATAATGTCGTGGTCATCCCCAATAAGCTTTTGGTGAATTCCCGGGTCATCAATTATCATTACCCCGAACCTGAGATGGCGGTTCCGGTCGAGATAGGGGTGCATTATAATTCGGATCTGGATCATGTCGAGCGGGTGACGCTGGCGGTGGCACGGGAAGTTTTGCAGGACGTCCCGGGGGCCATAAAAGATTTTGAACCGGTCATCCGGTACCATCAGTTCGCCGACTTCAGCGTTAATTTTACCGCTGTCCTGCGCGCCAAAGAATTTTCGGAAGTGCCGAAGATCAGACACGAATTCATCAAACGGCTGCACCGGCGGTATGCCCAGGAAGGGATCGTGATCCCGTATCCGATCGAAGCCGTCAATTATTCGCAGGAAAAGGCGTTTGAAGAGGGACGAAAATAAATCAGTAAGGAAAGGATTTGAATATGTTCGTGTTCGGAAATCTTCTTGTTGCTTTGGCTCATGTGGCCGATGCGGTGTTAACACTTTTTTATTGGCTGATCCTGATCCGCGCCTTGATCAGCTGGGTAAGCCCTGATCCGTATAACCCGATCGTCCAATTTTTATACCGCATGACCGAACCGGTCTTGGAACCTTTTCGGCGGTTCTTGCCGACGATGGTGATCGATATTTCGCCGATCCTGGCGTTTTTGGTCATTATCTTCCTGAAATCATTTTTGGTGACGTCCTTATATGAAATAGGGCGCGGGATGCAATAAAGAAAGGTCAGTCTATGTTCGACAAAATGAAACAGCTCATGGAATTGAAAAAACAAGCGGATCAGATCAAGCGGGAGCTTGATGCGATCACGACGGAAGTGAGCGAAGTGCCGGGGGTCAAGGTGGTGGTGACCGGATCGCAGAGCTTTCGCTCCATTGAGATCGACGGCGAATTGTTAAATGTCGACAATAAGCGTCGCCTGGAAGGGGATCTCTTAAGGAGCGTCAATGCCGCGATCAAAAAATCGCAGCAGCTGGCCGCTCAAAAAATGAAGGATGTTATGCCTGGATTGCCGGGCTTTTAATTCTAACAACTGGGGTATTGAAGGAGGAGTTTATGCCGTACGATCAGACATTGGATGTGGAATGTTTTAAAGAAATCAAAGAATTCGGGGAGACCCGGGTCAGCATCGGCGTGTTTTGCTATAACGGCGGTGAGAAAAAAATGCAGATCACCCGGGAAAATCTGGATAATAACGGCGGCTGGCGGTTCACGAAATTGGGACGGATGACGCAAAAAGAAGTGAAAGAGATCGTTCCCATTATGATGCGTGCCGTTGAAAAGATGTAATAGTGCTTTCTTATTAAGGGATTATCCGCTTTGGTCAATCATATCGTGAGTTTTGTTCGTGGTAAGCGCGAGCAGCTTGTCTTCGCGCTTATCATTTTTTTTGGGCTGGCGGCGTATGGCAGCAGCTTTACCGTTGATTTTATCCTCGACGATTATCCTTCCATTGTCGACAATCCGTTCATTAAGCACTTGAATATTTTTGTCCTTTGGCAGCACGATCCGTCCCGCTTTTTGACCCAGGTGACCTTTGCCGTCAATTATTGGATGGGAGGGCTCAACGTAGCCGGCTGGCATGCGGTCAATTTTGCGCTGCACTGTGCCTCGGCTTTTTTGGTCTATTTATTGACGCTGCAAATTTTTCAAACACCCAAAGGCCGTTATGTCCCGGAACGGGATCAGCCCAAGCTGGCGGTGGCGACAACTTTGATTTTTCTGCTGCATCCGATCCAAACCCAAGCGGTCATCTACATTGTGCAGCGGGCCGTGCTGCTTGCCGCATTTTTTTATTTCGCTGCGTTGTATTTTTATGTCCGGGCCAGGTTGACCGGGGTGGCGCAATTTTACATTTATTCCCTGATAGCCGCTTATCTGGCCATGTTGAGCAAGCCCCTGGCCGCGACGCTGCCGGTCATGATCGCCGTGTATGATATCTTTTTTTTCGGTATCGATAAGGTTATCGATCAAAGAAGATGCTGGGTGTATTTCTTTCTGTCGCTTACGATCCTGATCATTCCGTTGGGATTGCTGGGGCTGCCGCAGCTGACCTTCCTGGCCAGTCAGGGATATCAGATCGCTCCGGCCGCGGACCAATGGCTGACCCGGTTGAGCTCGATCGCGACGTATCTGCGTTTGTCCTTCTTTCCCGTCGGACAGAATTTGGATTATGACTATGCCGTCATCGCCCGGCTGTCGGCCGCTCCGGTCTGGATCGCGCTGGGTGCGCTCCTTGCGTCCGCAGGTGCGGTCCTTGCTTCTTTTAAAAGAGAAAAGAATATCGCTTTCGGCATTGTCTGGTTCTTCGTCGCGCTTAGCCCGGTGCTCATTTTTCCTCTGGAAGATTTTATCTTCGAGCATTGGCTGTATCTGTCGATGTATGGTTTTGCTTTGTTTGTGATAACGGCGTTGTATCGTTGGATCGCGGTGCCTAAAATATTTTTTATTATCGTGTGCCTGCTTTTAGGCGTGTACAGCTTTTTGACCCAGCAGCGCAGCGCCCTTTGGAATGATTCCGTCCGTCTCATGCAGGACGTCGTGAAAAAATCCCCGTACAAGGCGCGCGCGCATAATAATTTGGCCTGGGAATTTTTGCGGGAAGGGGAGCGGGCCGCCGCCCAAACAGGATTTCAAAAGGCCTTGGCTCTGGACCCGAATTATTTTATTGCCAAAAATAATCTGGCTTTGCTTTATTATGAAGAAAATAATTTGCCGGAGGCGCAAGCCTTGCTCGAGACGCTGGTGCGGCAATATCCGTTCTATGCCGACGCGCAGGTGAACTTGGGGTATGTGTATCAAAAACAGGGGAAATTTCCGGAAGCGATGCAGCGGTTTCAGGCGGCCCTGCAGAGCCGTCCTTATAATTCGGCGGCGCATATTGCCATGGGAAATATTTATCAGGACAGTAACGACTTGGTCAATGCCAAGGTGGCCCTGCAGCGGGCGGCATGGTTAAGGCCGGAGAACGCGATGATCTATTACAATCTGGGCAACGTCTACTTGAAGGAAAGAAATTTTTATGAGGCACTTCTGCAATTTGACCGGGCGGTTAAATTGCAGCCGGACCTGGCGCAGGCCTATATCAATGCCGGAGGTATCCATTATTATTTCGGCGATTATAAATCAGCCGTGGATTATTTTCAGAGAGCCGTCAAACACAATCCTTCCTTGCCGCAAGGGTATTTCAATTTAGCCAACGCCCTCTACGCCCTCGGCGAGGTCGACCCGTCGAGAGCCGCGATCAAAAAGGCCATTATTCTGTACGAACAAGCAGGACAGCTGGACAAGGCCAAAGAGATCAAAGAAAAACTCGAAGCGCTGGAACCCTGACATGCGTTCGTCCTTTTATACAAAAATCTATCCCGGAATCGTTCTCGCCGGTATCTTTCTGTGGGGTGTGGTCATCTACCGCCATGCCTTGCACGCGCCTTTTCAATTCGACGATCTCTTGCTTATCGTTGAAAATAACTTGATCAAAAGTTTTAACAACATCACCTGGCTGTGGAATTATGACCCGTCCCGGTTCCTGACCCACCTGACGTTTGCCCTCAATTATCATTGGGGAGGGGGCCAGGTTTTTGGGTATCATTTGGTCAATGTGATCTTGCATGCCTTGGTCACAGTTGTTTTTTATTTTTTGTTGCAATTGATTTTTGCCAAGCTCGACAAACACGGATTTTCAGATGCGCAGCGTCGTTGGATCACGACGACGGCGGTTTTTATTTTTCTTTCGCACCCCCTGCAAACCCAGGCAGTGACTTACGTGGCCCAGCGCTCGACGCTTTTGGCCAGCCTCTGTTATTTGGGAAGCCTCTGGTTGTATCTGCGTTTCCGTATGGAAAATGATCGGCGGTATTATTGGGGCGCGCTCGGGGCCGCTCTCTTGGGACTTTTCACAAAACCGATCATTGTGACGCTGCCGTTCGCTTTGCTTTTGTGTGAAATTTTCTTTTTTGATTTTTTTAAAAAAGGCCTAAAGAGGGTTCTGGCCGGCTTGGCGCCTTTTCTCGTTTTGGTGGCCATGGTGCCGCTGTTCATTATGATGTGGAAATTACGGGTTTTCGACATCAGCCGGTATTTTGAAATGACCCAGGAGACGGCGCACATCTCCCGGTGGGAATATCTCATCACTCAATTCAATGTAGGGATGACGTACCTGCGGTTATTGTTTTTCCCGGTCAATCAGAATTTGGATTACGACTATCCGATCGCGTCCAGTTTTTGGACCTTTCCGACGTGGTTGTCTTTCTGTGTCCTGGCCGGGATCTTTTTCTTTGCCCTAAAAATGTTCTCGCGGCAGAAGCTGATTTCTTTCGGTTTATTGTGGATGTTTTTGACATTGAGCTTGGAATCCAGCATTTTTCCCATTACCGACGTCATCAACGAGCACCGGTTGTATTTGCCAATGGTGGGTTTTTCCATTCTTTTGCCGGTCGGGCTGGTGCAGCTCTTGCGAAAGCCGCGGATGTTCGGGACGGTCCTCTGCGGATTGGTGCTGCTCTACGGCGGTTTGACGTATCAACGCAATTATGTTTGGAAAGACCGCATCGGTTTTCTTAAGGATATCGCTCAGAAATCACCCAACAAGCCGCGGGTCCACAATAATTTAGGTATTGCCTATGCCGCCGAAAAACAATTCGCTGCCGCCGAGGAAGAATATAAGAAAGCGATTCAATTGAAGCCGGATTTTACGCATCCGCGCAGCAATCTTGCCAATATTTATATGGAGCAGGGACGGCTGGCGGAGGCGATTGAACAATTGCAAGCCGCGCTGGCAGCGGATCCGGGTTATGCGGTCGCATATTATAATTTGGGTAATGTGTACTGGCTGCAGCAGGATTGGGATTTGGCGAAAGAGAATTATCAAAAGGCAGTTGATCTAAAGCCGAGTTTTGTTTTGGCGATCGTGGCGCTGGGAAAATCTTTTCGCCGCAAAGGGGATCTGGAGCGGGCGGAACTCTACTTTTATTCGGCTCTGCGGATCAATCCGGATGATGAGGGGGCGTATGCTAATTTGGGGGACTTGTATTTGGTCCGCGGGCAATATGAAAAAGCGATCGAGAATTATAATCAGGCGATCCGCTGTGACCCCAGCCGCGTGACCATCTATAACAGCCTGGGGAATGTGTACGATATGCTGGGGCAGTTGGATTGGGCGGAGCGGATTTATAAAGAGGCCATGTGGCGGGACCAGAGTTTTGCCCATACGTATTTTAACCTCGGCAACACCCTGCGCAAAAAAGGACAGCTGGAAGAAGCCAAGTTGGTGTTCACGAAAGCCGCGGAGTTGTACGCTCAGCAAGGGAATAGACAGATGGCCGCGGCTTGTCGGCAGCGCTTGGAAAGACTGTTTCCTTAAAAGACAAAATTTTTAGGATGAGCATTTGCCAAGCGGCGCAGGGATATGTTACAATTGAACAATATTAAGAAAAAAACTTAAGTCACAAGGTCACAGGGTCACAAAGTCACGCGGAGTATTTATGGGTGACAGGTGACTTGGTGACATTGTGACTTTTAAAAATTATTAGAGGAAAATTATGGCACCCCAAAGGACATTAGAATATCTAAATAACATAAAGAGGAATTTGGGGTAGTCATAATTTCATCTAACGTATTAAAAAATTTTAATAGAGGAAAATTATGGCAGAAGAAGTTTATTTGACCCGCGCAGGGTTTGAAAAATTAAGAACGAATTTGGAGCGTTTAAAAACGACCGAGCGGCATAAGATCTCTAAGGCGATCGGGGAGGCGCGCTTGCTGGGGGATATTTCGGAAAATGCGGAGTACGATGCCGCTAAAGATGCCCAGGCGCATAACGAAGCCCGGATCGCTGACTTGGAGTCAAAGCTGGCTAAGGTGCGGATCATTGAGAATGAGAACATCCCCTCGGATAAAATTTTTATCGGCGCGATCGTCACGCTCAAGGATATGGAAAGTAATGAAAAAGTTAAATACATGATGGTCTCACCGGAAGAATCTAACTACGAAGAGAACAAACTTTCCATTTTTTCCCCTGTCGGCAAGGGATTGATGGGGCATCAGGAAGGGGAAGAGATCTCTATCAATGTTCCGGCCGGAACGCTCCGCTATAAAGTCCTCAAAATCGAACGACCGAAATAGAAGTCATCAGGACACCGGGTCACAATGTCACTAGGAATTTTTACGGGTGACAGGTGACTTGGTGACAGTGCGACTTTTGTTTTCCCACACCGCAGCAAAAATCCAGAAGATAACGACCGGCAATATTCCCACAAAGACGCGGTCCAGCGTCACCTGCAGCCACCAGGCGATCTTAAAGTGCGTGTTCACATAATAATAAATAAAAATGACCGCTAGATAAGACAGCAGAAAAAACGGAATGATCCGCATGTCCCGTCGGATAAAACGGCCCTGGCTTAAAAGCATTCCCAGCCCCAGGATCGCCCACAGGCCGTTCCAGTTGTGACTTTTCAGGTCTGCCCAAAGAAAAGCAAAGATCATTTTTAAGCGGTAAAGGTCGCTGGGCTGGGCGGAAGACACCAGACCGTTCACGAAGGTTTGATTCCCGGGAGAAAATAAGCGGTCAAAGATCAGCGTCGGCACAGCGGTCAGGACGCATCCCCCCAAGAGCGCCCGCCATGTTTTCTTATCCGGCAGATAAAAAAAACTTAAGGCCACCAGCAGCAGCATCGCCAGACTGCCTTCATTTTTTGTAAAACTTAAAAAGCCAAAGAATAATCCAGCCAAAAAGGCAAAGGCGGTGTTCTTTTGCTGGTTCGCGTTCAGCAGGCAGATCGTCCCGGCCAGAAGGTAATAGGCAAAAACGATATCGCAGTATTGGCTCGTGGCCAGCTGAACAAAATAGGACAAAGTGAGGAGGAACAAGGCCGCGGTGAGAGCCGGCACATGGCCTATTCTGCTTTTTAACCCAAAGGTTAAAGTTCCGGCCGTAAGCAGAGTAAAGACGACCGAGGTCAAGAGCGGTCCCACGGTTGCCGGTGAAGAAAGAAAGATCCATCCCCACACGTTGATGAGCGGCAAGAGCAGCGGATAATGCGGGCTGGAGCGCCACAAAATAGGATCGAGCATGTTTTTCCAATGCGTTTCTCCGGAAAAAATAAATTTGGCTTTAAGGTTCCAGACCGACCAGGCGTCCCATCCCCCCATAGGATAGAAATTGGCGTAAAGCGTGATGGGGATCAGGGCGATCCCCAGGATGCCGAGCAGTCCCCAATCCCGGGAGCTAACTTTTTCAGGAAAAAATAATTTGATTTTATTTTTTTTCGATGAACGGTAAGCATCGGCCACCAGCAATATCAGCAAAAAAGCCTGCAGTCCAATGACCGGGAGTGTTTTCAGTTGATCAAAAATGATGAGGGTATAAAAGATCAGGTGGGCGCTCACCCCGAGGCCCAGCCCGGCCCCGAGAAATATCTGGAGCAAAGGGTTAGGCGGCAGCTGCGCCGGCCACACCCGTCGGAGAAGGAGATAGCCGGTCACAAAAGAGATGCCGAAGGCGAAAAGGATCAGTCCGATTTCCATTTGCGTTGCTTGGCTAAAATAATCCCGAATTTATTTCGTTTGAGAGGAATGGCGCCCAACTCTTTGACCTTGGCCATGGCAACGGTCTCATCCGTGCAGTCCAAAAGAATGAGCTCGTGTTTTTGGTAATTCATGTCTAAAATGGTCGGAGCAATGGCGTATTGCGCCTGAGCAAACTCGGCGGCCGTCTCATCCAGGTTTTGGTCGCGGTCGGTAAAATAGCCGACATATTTCACATCCTTGAAGATGTTTTCTAGGCCGGAGAAGATGATCCCGTAAAAGATAAAAGGGACGGCTTTCCGCTTGCGCTGAGTGCGTTGCAGGGCTTCCCCGAAGTTGAAGGCATTGACAGAGATCGCAATGACCAGGACGGTCAGGAATATTTTCTGCGGGGTGAGGGCGCGTTTAAAGAAATCAATTGTTTCTTGGGAGAAAAGGGATGGCATGATTTGTAAAAAGGTCCGGTTGAATATTCAATGTTAGATTATTTTAACCGAAAATGCTTTAAACACAAGCCCTAAAAAGGTCCTGCCAAGAGGCAGGCCGCGAATAAAACTTCAATAAATTCTTCCGCAATAATGGTTTCCTAAGTATAATAACTATAATAAATTTACTTTATATTATATAAATGTCAGCTCGGCAAAAGGAGAGTGTTGTGGTTTCGGTTGGTGTTATCGGCTGCGGTCATTGGGGGCCAAATCATATCCGTATTTTTTCGCAACTGGCCAATTCTCAGGTTTTGATGTGCGCGGATTTAAACGAAGACCGGTTGAAAATGATCAAACGGCTTTTCCCCAGCGTGCAAACCACCACGGATTATCGCAAGATCCTCAAAAACAAAGATATTGCCGCTGTCTGTATCGCTTCCCCCACAGCGACCCATTTTAAATTGACCAAAGAAGCTTTGCTCCACAATAAACATGTTTTGTGCGAAAAGCCGCTGGCGCTTACTCCCAAAGAATGCCTGGATCTGAAAAAACTGGCGGTTAAGCAAAAAAGATTTTTGATGGTCGGCCATGTTTTTATTTTTAACGAAGGGATCACGCAATTAAAGAAATATCTGCAGGCTGGTGAGCTGGGGCGCCCCTACTATGCCCATGCCGAAAGAACCAATCTCGGCCCTTTCCGCTATGACGTCAATGCCCTCTGGGACCTGGCGCCGCATGACATTTCGATCTTTAATTTTTTGTTCGGACAGATGCCGATCAGTGTTTCGGCCCGCGGCGGAAAATACCTGGGGACCTCATTGGATGATCTGGCGTTCGCCACCTTGGAATATCCCCATAAGGTCTTGGTCAATATCCATGTCAGCTGGCTTGATCCCAAAAAAGTCCGGCAGATCACCATCGTCGGTGACAAGAAAATGGTGGTCTGGGATGACTTGGACAATTTGGGGCCGATCCGTCTTTACGATAAACACGTTGAGCGCACCGCTACCTTTTATGAGTCTTACGGAGAATTCCAACTGCTGTCGAAGGAAGGGAGCATCACCATCCCCAAAGTGGGCATCAATGAGCCTCTAAAAAATCAAGGGCAGTATTTTATCGAATGCATCATCCAAAAACGTCCGCCGCATTTATGCGATGCCCAAAAAGGACATGATGTCGTGAAAGTCCTTTGCGCGATTCAGGAATCCATGGACCGTCGAGGACAGATTGTTTTTATAAAACATGGTTAGCATTCAAGAAGGATCCATGGTTGATGAATAAAGTTTTGGTTTCTCCTCCTGCCTTTAATGAAAAAGTTAAGATCACCAATGTCATCCAAAGATTTCTGGCGAGTTCTGTTTACCAAAAAGTGGATTATCTTATCGTTGACGATTGCTCGACGGATGGAACGACCGAGGCCATTGAGCGTTTTAAGCCGCAGGGAGTTAAGACGATCCGGCATGCCGAACACCGGGGGGTGGGAGCGGCCATCAAGACGGCCCTGCAGTACGCCCTGGACCAGGGATATGAAACGTTGGTCATCATGGCCGGCAATGACAAAGATAATCCCAATGAAATCCCTGCCTTGATCGCGCCTATTGAGGAGGGGTATGATTTTGTGCAAGGGTCGCGGTATTTGCAGGGAGCCGGACCGCTGGGGGATATGCCCTATTACCGTAAGCTTGCGACCAGATTGCATCCGTGGCTGATGTCATTCTTTACGAATACCAAAATTACTGATAGCACCAACGGGTTCCGCGCTATCCGTTTATCCATCCTCAAGGACGAGCGTATCGACTGGCGCCAGGGGTGGTTGAATGCTTATGAGCTGGAACCGTATCTGCTTTTTAAAGCCATTAAATTGGGATACCGTTTTAAAGAAGTGGCGGTAACAAAGATTTATCCTCCCAAGAAATTGGGTTATACCAAGATGAAGCCCTGGAGCGGGTGGTGGAGCATTCTGCGACCGGTTTTTTATCTGGGGTTAGGGATCAAAAAATAAGGCGCGGGATACTAAAAGATTAAAACTTCATGAAGAAATGTTCTCGCTGCAAAGTTGTTTTTCATAATGAAGAGCGCCAGCGCTGCCTTTATTGTGACGCTTTTTTAAATGACGTTGACGAAGATGATACTGATGAGGATATCCTACAGCACCAGCCGGTCGGGAATATCATTGAAAAGGTTCTGAAAGAAAAGCGCGCCCTGAGCCACGAAAGCATGCAGTATTTGATCGGGTGTTATTTTCATACCAGGACATTTAATTTTCTTTATAGTTTTAGCCGTAATGAGTTTAAAATGGGCAAAGATTATCGCCGGCCGTTGGTGCAGCCTTTGAGTATTTCTTCGGTCTTGACGCTGCCGTGGATTGTGGTGATTTTGGTTGATTCGTTGATTTTTCGTATATTTTATAGCAGCTATTGTCCGGAATGCCAGTGGAAATATTCCCTGATCTTGAGCGGGGGAGCGCACAAGAGAGAAGATTGCGAATATCATAAAGAATACATGAATTTGATCAAAGAAATTTTGAGCGGCCGTATATTGAAAACGGAAAAGGCTTTGTGGGACGCTGCTTCAGAAAAGGTTAAGGCCGGCCAGCGCAGCGCGTATTATGATTTGTGCCTGCGCGAAAATAAATATGAAGGCGCCTTGGATGTGGCGTGTATCTGGTTTTCGTGCGGGTTTCTCATGTACGTGATCGTCGTTTTTACGTTTCCTATTATGCTGAAAGGTGTATTGTTGTTGCAGCTGTGAGGGAGCGTTACGGCCCTCAAGTAATTTGATTTTTCGAAGAAAGGAAAAATGATGAAAAAATATCTTCTAATTCTCATGGCTTGTTTTTTTGCCAGCTGCAGTTATCTGAATAATCCGGAGACGCTTCTTCAGGATCCGCATTATGCCGCGTATAAGGACAAAAGCGATGCCCTGGGACACGAATACCTGCAAGGGAAAATTGCCTATCCGGAATACTTGGAACGCAAGAAGCAGCTGGATGACAATTACTCCCAGGAAGTGCAAGACCGTAACGCGAAGATCGCCGGGGAGCAATAGGCATGAAACTGTATGGTAAGAATCCTGTTGCGGAACGTTTGAAGACGAACCCTAAAAGTATCCGGATGATCTACGTCGAGGAAGGGCATCCGGAAACCGCATATTTAAGAAAAAAAGCAGCGCAGTGGGGCATCTCGGTGGCTTTGGTGCCGCACTCCAAGATCCTTAAATTAGGCCGGAATTTAAATACGCAGGGAATTTTGGCCGAGGTTGAGGATTTTCCGTACATGCCGTATGATGAACTGCTGGAAATAGCCACGGCCAAAAAACATACGTTGTTGTTTTTGGATTCGTTGACCGATCCGCAGAATTTAGGCGGTATCATGCGCAGTGCGGCGTGCCTGGGGAACTTTGCCATTGTTTTGCCGACG
>MHGP01000006.1:15178-26691 GCA_001805615.1 Omnitrophica WOR_2 bacterium RIFCSPHIGHO2_02_FULL_48_11 | reverse complement strand
CTAAATTGGAGGCGGAAATCGTGCAGCTTCCGTCCGAGGAAAGAGCGGCCTACTATGAATCAGCTGGGATCACTTCTCCGGGCCTGGCCGCGCTCGCGAAAGCCGGCCAGCAGTTGTTGAATCTCGTCTGTTTCTTTACCGCCGGTCCGCAAGAGGCCCGCGCGTGGCTCATTCCTAAAGGAACAAGAGCGGTCAAGGCCGCTGGAAAAATCCACAGTGATATAGAGCGCGGCTTCATCCGTGCGGAGATTTATAAGTACGCTGACTTGGAGCGTTTGGGAAATTATAAAGCATTGCAGGAGAAAAACCTCGTCACCCTCGAAGGAAAAGATTACGAAATTCAAGACGGAGATGTTGTGTATTTTCGTTTCAGCGTTTAGGTGCGGTCTCCATGACCAAACAATTATTAAAGTTAGGCAAAGTTCCTCTGGAACGGGCCCTTTCCAAATTAGGCATCGCCTCCCGTCATCAAACCCGCCAATGGATCCTGGCCGGCCGCATCAAAGTTGATCATACTCTCAGGCGTGACCCTGATTTTTTGGTCATCCCTGAGAAGGCTTTTTTAGAGTTGGATGACCGCCGGATAACTCCTCCGGTGAAGCGGACGATTGTTTTGTATAAACCGCGTGGTGTTGTGACCACGCGTTCTGATGAAAGAGGACGGCGGACGGTTTTTTCGCTTTTAGGAAAGGATGAGCAAAGTTTGCATGCCGTAGGACGTCTGGACATGGCAACGTCAGGTCTTTTGCTTTTGACAAATGATTCTCAGTTTTCTGCGTGGTTGACTGATCCGGTCAATCACATTCCGCGGGTGTACTTGGCAACAGTCCAAGGTCGCATCACTGAAGAAAAGTTAGATATGCTCAAGAGCGGGGTTAAAGATCGCGGTGAGCGGTTAGCGGCGCAAAGTATTATTTTGCGTAAGGCCAGCGGCCGGGAATCACATTTGACCATTGAATTGACCGAAGGGAAGAACCGCGAGATCCGCCGGATGCTTGCGGTGGTCGGCCATGAAGTCATCTCTCTTAAAAGGGTTGCTTTCGGCGGGTTGACCCTCGGAACGTTGCAACCGGGGCAATATCAGGAATTGTCCCGGGAGCAATTAAGAAAATTTTTCCAGCAAGTTCCCATGTTCGGTGTGTAAGACATGTGAGCGCCTGAAGAGTTTTTATTGACAATATTTTTTCTGGCTATACTATAGTAATCAATTATAAGGCTTTAAATTTTACGAGAGGAAATCAGTGGTATGGACAATAAACAAAAAATTCTCATTGTCGATGATGAGCCGCACATTTTGACTGTGCTGCAAGTCGGAGTTGAGGAATCCGGATATAACGTCGTCACCGCTGTCAACGGCCAAGAAGGATTCGCGAAGGCCATGAAAGAGCAGCCGGACTTGATCATTTCCGATGTGCTGATGCCGGTCATGGATGGCTTTGGGTTCTATAAAGAGTTGAAGAAGTCCCAGCATACTTCTAAAATTCCTATTATTATTCTTACCGCCCGCGGGAAAATGGAAGACACTTTTAAAGTCATGGGCGTTGAGGGTTTTGTGGCAAAGCCTTTTGAGGCGAAGACATTGATCGATAAAATCGATGCTCTCTTAAATCAAAGAAAGTCCCAGCCGGCGGAGGATCCTTTTCCTAAAACCGCCAATAAGGTTTCTCCGTTATCGCCATTGAGTCAAAAGACAGGAAAAAAGTTTTTAGTGGCAAGCGCGGAAAAGACCGTCGCGCAGTTCATGCTACAGCAGTTGGAAAAATTAGGCTGTGCCGCGGAATCTGCCTTTTCCGATGAAGAGCTGTTTTCTAAAATGGTCGCCTGGGGTCCGCAGATTTTGATCCTGGAAGTTTTAATGGATGAAAAAAGTTCGGATGAGATCGTCCGTGCCCTCCGTCAAATACCGCAATTTAAGAAAATGCCGATCTTGGTCTACAGTTTTTTTGAGACTAACGTAGGCAGTGAAAGTACTCATGAAAGGGCCTTGAGTATCGATAATGCGCAAGAACGCTGTCTGGAAGCGGGCGCAACACAATACTTGGGGAGGTTTGATGAGAATACTTTTGCGAAAATGGTCCGCCAGTATTTATAAGTGATAGCAGCGATTTAAATCGAGTTAAGAATGAGGACCGGGAAGGGGCTGTTGCGCAGAATCCTTTCCACCCGCGGTCCTAAATAGAGGCGGTCAGAGGCCGGCCGCACGTCTGTTCCCAAGATAATCAAATCAATATTCTCTTTGCCTGCCACTTCCAGGATGACCGTCTCCGGGTCTGTTCCGATCTCCACTTTGGCGGAAGTTTTGACGCCCTGCAGGTCCCCCAATTCTTTCAGTTCTTCCACCATGCGTTGCGAAATTCTCACTTGTCGCCGGTAAATATCGTCATGGATATCAAAATGCCAATCATTCGCCTGGCGGACAACGACATTAAGGATCATCACTGTTTCTTCCTGCAGTGGAGCTAACAGGTAGGCAAACTCGGCCGCATGCTTGGCGGCCAGGGAGCCCTTGCTGGGGACTAAGATCCGTTTGGGTGACCAATGGTCAGAAATATTTTTGGAGTCCACGACCATGGTGGAACAAGGGGAGAGCTGAATGAGCGAATCGATTAGGGGAGAAAAAATTGTTTCTGAACTTGTGGCTTTGTCGGAGGCGCCTAGAACGATCAGGTCATAATCTTTGTGCGCTTCGTCCAGGATCGCGCTGAGAGGGTTGGAGCTTTCTACGACTTTCTTGACCAGTTCTTGCCCGGAAAATAACTGGCTTAATTCGTTGAGGAATTTGTTGTTGCTGTCTTTGCTTCCATGGGGGCCGACGCTCAAAAGCGTTATGGAAACTTTTGTTTTAGCGCTTATATTATGAATAAGACGTGATTTGATGATGTGCATGGCATCCGCGGATTCTTCAGCGGCGCGGTTACGTACCGGAATCAGGACCCGGTGGATTTTGTTGATGATACTTCCGTGGGTCAATTGTTCCTGATGAAGACGTTTGACTTCCTGTTCGTCGGGCTTGATGAATTTGAGGGTCCAGCGTAAGAAGAAAGGTGCTAAGAGCGAGGTCACCATGGCCATGACCACGATGATAGAGAACATCGCTTGGCTGAGAATTCCCAGAGATAAACCAATGGCGGCAACGATAATTCCTACGGCTCCGCGGGCGTTTAAGGCGGCTCCGAAACTTAAGGCGGTCCAATGGTCTTTATGGGCCAGCAGTCGAACGCCTGCATAGGTGCCGATAACTTTTCCGGCCGTTGCCACCAGGATGACCCAAAAGGCAATCACGATCAGCTGTGGATCAAATAAAATAAGGAGATTTACTTTTAATCCGGCTACGGCAAAGAAAATCGGCGCAAAAATACCTATGGTAATTTCATCCAGGCTGGTCCGCACAGCTTGCGGCAGCCGGGGCATCTGGCCGAATAAAATTCCCATGACAAAGGCGCCTAGGACCGGTTCTAAGTGTAAAGCTTGAGTCAATGAGCCCCAGACAAAGATGAGGATCACTGACAAGGTCAGGATGCGGTGGGGGCTAGTGACTTGGTCTTGAACAAAATCTAAAGATCGCTTAACGAGCCAGCGGCCGAAGGTAAGACTCACGATCATGAAAGCCAGTACGGTTCCGAACGCCCCCAGGACGCTTAGGGTGGTTACGGCTTTTCCTGTTGCCAAGCCTGCCACGATGGAAAGTAGAATCCAGGCAATGGTATCATCAACCATGCCCGCAGCAATGATCGCCTGTCCGATATTACGGCGCATGAGGTTTAGATCGATGAGGATCTTTGCTAAGACCGGGATAGCCGAAATCGACATGGCCGTGGCAAGGAAGAGCGAGAATATCATCCGTTGTGCAGGATTGACCAAAAGAAAATCCGGTAAAGCTTGCCCCAAGAGAAATCCACCGGCAAAGGGAACAATAACACCTCCGGCTGCTGCCGCCATGGAAGCCTTTGCGTAGCGACGGATCAGCTGCAGGTCTGTTTCCAACCCGGTGATGAATAAAAGGAACATCGCGCCCATGAGGCTGATGGCCTCTAATAAATATCCTTGAACGCCTTTTTCCGGAATAACATAGCCGATAATAAAGGGAAACAATTTTCCCAAAAAAGACGGCCCCAAGAGGATTCCGGCGAGGAGTTCGCCGATAACGGGAGGTTGTCCTAAGCGCTGGGCGATTTCTCCCAAGGCCCTGGCAGTAAAAAGGAGAATGGCAATTTGCGTCACTAAGGCGAGGACATCATTATGTGAGGCGGCGGTAAAAATTTCCATAAAGGTATCCTTCCCTAGAGAGGATGGATGAAAATGCTCCAGGCCTAAATTACACTTTTCATTTTCAAAAGTCAAGCTGATTCGTCGAGCTATCAGAAAATATTCTGCAAGAGGCTTTCGCTTATGATAATTTTTGGTAAGATGAATTGAGATAAAATTATGAATCGTTCTGCCCGCCTCATTACTGTTTACGGGCCGCTGGTTTTGATCGCGGTCGGAATATTGTTCAGGCTCGGTCATTATCTGGCGGACCGCTCTTTCTGGCTGGACGAAGCCTGGGTGGCCCTGGATCTCAATCATCGTTCTTGGCTGGAAATATTCACCTCCGAAGATTACATTAAGCCTGTGCCGATCGGTTTTGCCTTGATCTGCAAAACATTTCGGCAGATTTTGGGAAATACTGAGTATGCCTTCCGGTTGTTTCCGTTCCTCTGCGCCGCGGTCGCGGTGTTTTTATACCATCAGTTGCTTAAACGCATTACTTCCTCGCAAACGGCTTTGCTGTTGGCGCTCGGCCTGTTCGCTTTCTCCGAAACGCTGATCTATTATTCTGCCGAACTGAAATATTATTCCAGCGATGTACTGGTGACTTTGCTGCTATTGCTTTTGGCGGTGATCTTGCAGCGGCGCAGTCTCGATGCTGTGCAGATGCTGCTTTTGGCGGTTGCGGGATCTCTGGCGCTCTGGATCTCCCATGTGACAGTGTTTGTTTTTCCGGTGGTTGCCGCGGTACTGGGATTTCGGTATCAGTCGCCGGGAGAACGTAAAAAACTTTATCAATTTTTATTCATCCAAGCGTTGTGGTTGGTTAATTTTGTCATTGTTTATCTTATTTCGTTCACTAAGATCGAAAGTTATCATGGCTTAAAACACATGTGGGATGTGGGATTTTGGCCTTGGCCGGTGTGGTCCCGGGAAAGCATGATTTGGTTTAAGGACGCTTTGCTGGAATTCTTTCGGGATCCGGTGGGGTTAAAATTTCCGCTGCTGGGGGCATTTTTGTGTTTGCTGGGAATTATTGCTGTCTTCCGCCGCCGGCGTGATGTATGTTTTTTACTTTTATACCCCTTTGGTTTGGTTCTCGCGGCGTCGCTTTTTCATAAATATCCTTTTTCCGGGAGAGTTTTGGTGTTTTTGATCCCGGCGGCCTTGTTTTTTATGGCCGAGGGGATTGTCTGGATGATCGAAAAAAACCGCAGGAATTATGTTTTAGCAATCATGCTGGGTATGCTTTTGTTTTTTTATCCGGTTAAGAATGGCTTTTATTACCTGCAGTATCCGCATACCCGGGAAAATATCAAGCCGGTGATGCTGTATTTAAAAGAACATCAGCACGCAGGAGATGTGCTTTATCTCAATACCTCTGCCCGCTATGCGTATTGGTACTATCTGCAATATTTTGATTTTAAAGAAGCCAGCCGGCTGGATGGAATGTTTTTCGATGAATTGAAAAGCAGTGATGCTGGTCAATTCGCTTATTGGTTCCCGGTCGTGCCGTATGAGTTTGATGTGGCGGATTATCCGTTTCTGGAATTTTTGCCCGGGGAGGTACTCAAGTCCATTCCCGAAGATTTCGTCCGGTTGCGGGGAGAATCGCGGGTCTGGGTGCTTTTTGCGCATTGTGAACCGAGTTTGCAAAAATTTCTTCTGGATGGCCTTAACCGAACCGGGACAAAGGTTGATGAATTCCATAGCGAGGGAGTGGCGCTTTATCTTTTTGACTTAAGCGTTTCTTAAGGCGCGATTTTTTGAAATAGACTGTAAAATGTGGGGAAAAGAATTGACAAATTATGGCGGCGCATGTAGTCTCATAAAGGTATCGTTAAATATGTTAAATGAGAGGAGTCAGCAGATGTCAACCGGAAAAGTGAAGTGGTTCAATGCGAAAAAAGGTTATGGATTCATCACGGCGGACACGGGAGAAGATGTGTTCGTGCATTTTAGCGAGATTCAGGACAGTGGTTATAAAAGTTTGGATGAAGGACAGGCGGTTGATTTTGAGATCACCAAAGACGAAAAAGGCTTTAAAGCAAAGAACGTTGTTAAAAAATGAGCAGCTGATCCTTTCTCGGCGGTGTTCGCCGGTTTTAATCCATAGTCCAGGGCTTTGCCAATGATCTTTTTTGCGATTGAAAAATTTGGTTAAGCCCTTTTTTATAGGAAATTTTTAATGCCGCAAAAAGTTAAAAAGATATCAAAGATGATCGGACTGCCGCCGGGCACGCCGGTCCATATCGGCGAGCAGTCAACGAAGCCCACCAAGATCACGATCCTCGATTACGATCAGCATAATTTTCAGGAAAAAGAAATCAAGAATTTGGAAGAATGTTTCCCTTACCGGGACAGCCCGACGGTCACTTGGATCAATGTCGATGGCATTCACGATGTCAATCTGATCCAAAAGATCGATGAGCATTTCGGCATCCATCCTTTGGTTTTGGAAGACATCGTTAACACGGCCCAGCGGCCCAAGATAGAAGATTTTGGCGAGAATATTTATATTGTCCTGAAAATGCTTTATTTCGATCCGCAGGGGACCGAGATCATCTCGGAACAGGTCAGCATCCTCTTGGGGCACAACTATGTGATTTCTTTTCAGGAGACGGAAGGGTTCGATGTCTTTAATACGATCCGTGAGCGTATCCGCAGCAATAAGGGCCGGGTGCGCAAAATGGGGGCGGATTATCTCGCGTACTGTCTTTTGGATTGCATCGTCGATTATTATTTTATTATTTTAGAGAAGCTCGATGAGAAGATCGAAAAGCTGGAAGAAGAATTGGTGGTGAAAACAAAGCCGGAGATCCCGCAGGCGATCCATGTTTTGAAAAGGGATATGATTTTTTTGCTGAAACAGATCTGGCCCCTGCGCGAGGTCATTAACAATTTCCAGCATATGGAATCGAGGCTGATCAAAAAGACGACTGGTGTTTATGTGCGCAATGTTTATGACCATGCCGCGCAAGTTATCGATACGATCGAAACGTTCCGCGATATCCTTTTCGGGATGTATCATCTCTATGTCTCCAATCTCAGCAATAAATTGAATGAGGTCATGAAGGTTTTGACCATCATCGCAACGATCTTTATCCCCTTAAATTTTATCGCCAGCGTTTACGGCATGAATTTCAAATATATGCCGGAATTGGAGTGGCGCTGGGGATATTATGATATTTTGGTGGTGATGTGTCTTATCGCGATCACCATGCTCCTTTATTTCAGGCGGCAGAAGTGGTTATAGCCGTTGTCTCCTCCCCGCAGTAACTCTCTTTTTAATCCAAAATTAATCTTACCTTTATCTAATCTTAACAAATTTATTTTATAGTTAGCGCCAGGATCATCCAAGCGCTCTTTGGCAAATTAACCAGAAATTCATTTGGTCTTTATCCATTCTTTATCATCCCCGTGTATATTAGCGCTGAACGTAAATAACAAAGCGAAGGCTTGCTAAAGAAAGGAGGTGAAAGCATGGAAAGACCAAGTGTGATCAATGACCACGAAGATATGATTGTTACTTTGATCCGCGCCCAGATTAGCTCGCTTCTCAGTGTTCTCAATCATATCGAGATGGGAAATACCAATGTGAATGACACGCTAAAACGTGTGGAAAAGAATCTACGTTGTTTAAGAACCGATATCTTATCTGAAGATTGATCGTTAAAGGAGGAGGAAGAATTCATGAAAAATAATATTCGAATTGTTATTGTGATAGCGATCTTGCTTGGAGCGGCCCAGATGTGCTTTGCCGGGGCGACCCAAGTGGATGCTTTGATCGAAAAGCTGGTTGAGAAGGACATTCTCAGTAAAGCAGAAGCGATTAAACTGAAAGGTGAGATCGCGGCTGATGAGAAACTGGCCCGGGAAGAAGGTCTTAAGCAAAGCCTTCCGTCATGGGTCCAAGGATTAAAACTCAAAGGTGATTTGCGTTTGCGTACCCAGTGGGAACGCCGTCAGCATGCCGCTGAAGAACGGTACCGGGGACGGATCCGTTATCGCTTAGGCATGGAAACCAAGGTCAGCGACAGTGTCATCGTGGCTGCGGGGATAGCCAGCGGTGGGGATGATCCGCGTTCCACCAATCAAACTTTTGAAAATTCCTTCCAGCATCCGGATCTGCGTCTGGATTATGCCTATGCGGAATTTACCCCGCCGGAAGTGAAGGGCTTGAAGATGGCCGGCGGTAAATTTCTGATGAAGGATTATCTTTGGACGCCAACGGATCTTTTGTGGGATACGGATATCAATCCCGAAGGCGGCAGCTTGCATTATGAGCATCAGATCGTCAAAGGCCTTACCGGGTACCTTAATACCGGCATCTGGGTGATCGATGAAAACGGTGCCACCGACCGCTCTGATCCGTTTATGCATAATGTTCAAGGTGGTGTGAAGATTAAGAATGAGAATCTGGGCGTTGAAGCCAACCTAGCCGGTGTTTATTATGCCTTTCATGGGTTGAAGGCATCGGATCTTGATCATGAGAAAAATACCAACACCCAGCGGGGAGGCGTTGCTGACGGTGTTTTGCTTTATGATTATGATTCTGCGGGGGTGTCGGCAGAAGTAAGTCTCAAGAAACCGCTTGGCTTTTTGGGTGTGGACCAGGTTGAACATGCCGCGGTCTTCGGTGACTATATTCATAATGTCGACAGCGGAGACGGCCGTGGAAAAGTTGATGACGGCTACGGTTGGGCCTTGGGCGCCCGTTTGGGTGATAAAAAAGTCACTAACTGGGCCCAGTGGCAGTTGAAGTATATCTATGCTCATCTTGAGAAAGATGCTTTCCCGGATATTTTCCCGGATTCCGACCGTTATGGCGGAAGCACGGATATGCGAGGCCATGAAGTTATGGCCGAATTCGGCATCAACAAGAATACCACCGTTGGACTGGATTACTATCAGATCAAACGGCTCCGCGCCTCGGAAGCCACCGAGCATCTCTTTCAGGGAGATATCGTATTTAAGTTTTAATGTCAGTGTTTAATAATTTAAGGAGGAAACAATGAGAAATATTATGTTAATTGCGGGCGTATTGAGTCTGGTTCTTACGCCCCTTAAAAGTTTTGCCGCCGGGGAATTGATCCGGGTGGACGGCTCCAGCACGGTGTTCCCGATCACCGAGGCGGTTGCGGAGGAATTTCAAAAATCTTCCGGCGGGGTTAAGGTCATGGTCGGCATCTCCGGGACAGGTGGCGGGTTCAAACGTTTCTGCCGCGGCGAAACCGACATCAGCGATGCGTCCCGTCCGATCAAACCGAGCGAGGCGCAAGCCTGTAAAGAAAGCAATATCGAATACATCGAATTGCCGGTCGCTTATGACGGATTGGCGGTGTTAGTGAATCCGTCCAATACGTGGGTGGAGCACTTGACCGTTAAAGAGTTAAAAAAGATCTGGGAACCGGCCGCGCAAGGGGTCGTCATGAAGTGGAGCCAAGTGCGCGATGGTTTTCCTGATAAAGAGATCCATCTCTTCGGTCCGGGAACGGATTCCGGGACCTTTGATTATTTTACCGAAGCCATCAACGGAAAATCCGCTGCCAGCCGCGGCGACTATACCGCCAGCGAAGATGACAACGTCCTGGTCGAAGGGATCGCTTCGGATTCCGGGGCTTTAGGGTATTTTGGAATTGCCTATTATGAACAGAATAAAGGCCGTCTTAAATTGGTCCCCATTGATGACGAAAAAAGCAGCAACGGCGATGGGCCGATTATCCCTTCTTTGACCACAGTTATGAATTCCACGTATCAGCCTCTGGCGCGTCCGATCTTTATTTATGTGACCGCTAAAGCCGCTAATCTGCCCCACATCAAAAGTTTTGTGGAGTACTATTTGAAAAATGCCGCACCGTTGGTGGAAGAAGTTGGGTATATTCCGCTGCAGCCTGAGTCTTACGAATCTGCCTTGTACCGTTATAGCAACCGGATCAAGGGTTCGGTCTTTGGCGGCAAAGGAGCTCAGGTCGGTGTGAGTATGACTGATCTTCTTAAAATGGAACGTTAATGGAAGCAAAAAATAAAGTTGTTCGTAAATTCAGAGAAAAACTGATCGAGAGGCTGCTGTTTTTATGCAGCCTCTTGTCAGTCTTTACCACGTTAGCGATCATTTATGTTTTACTTTCGGAAACCATTGGATTTTTCAAAGAAGTTTCCCTCATCGAGTTTCTGACCGGCCGGGAATGGACCCCGCTTTTTACCAATAAGCATTTTGGTATCCTACCGCTGGTCTGCGGGACACTGCTGACAACATTTATTGCGGTTGTGGTGGCGGTGCCTTTAGGTTTGATCAGTGCCACGTACCTGAGTGAATATGCCTCTCCCAAAATCCGTAATATTGTTAAACCTTGTACGGAAATTTTGGCGGCCGTGCCGACCGTTGTTTACGGTTATTTTGCGTTGTTGTTCATCACCCCGTTATTAAAGATCGTCATTCCTAACTTGGCGGGATTTAATTCTCTTTCGGCCGGATTTGTGATGGGGATCATGATCATTCCGCTTGTTTCATCGCTGAGCGAAGATGCGATGCATGCGGTCCCTATGGGATTAAGAGAAGGAGCGTATGCTTTAGGCTCGCAGAAGATTCAGGTGGCTTTTCGCATTGTCTTGCCGGCGGCGTTGTCAGGAATTACGGCCGCTGTCATTCTCGCCATGTCGCGCGCTATCGGCGAGACAATGATCGTCGCTATTGCCGCCGGACAGCAGCCGCGCTTTACACTGAATCCTCTTGTGCCGGTCGAAACGATCACGGCGTACATTGTGCAGATCAGTTTAGGCGATACGCCTCACGGAACGATCGAGTATAAGACGATCTTTGCCTGCGGAATGGTGCTGTTCTTAATGACTTTTGTTTTGAATATCGTGAGTTTCAAATTAAAGAAGAAATTTCAGGAAGTTTATGAATAGAGTGCAATGGAATAAACGCATTGATAAGCTTTTTAATGTTTTTGGTATCGGAGCGACCGCTTTCGGCCTGCTGATCCTCTTGGCCCTTATCCTTGATGTTCTGATCGATGGTTTTCCAAGGCTGCGCTGGGATTTTTTGACCAGTTTTCCATCGCGCAAACCGGAGCAAGCGGGAATTTTATCAGCCTGGGTCGGGACGGTATGGATTATGCTGACCACGGCTTTGTTCGCGATCCCTTTGGGGATCGGTGCCGGGATTTATCTGGAAGAGTATGCGCCCAAAAATCGGGTGACGGATTTTATCGAAATCAACATCGCTAATCTGGCTGGCGTGCCGTCAGTGATCTACGGGA
>MHGP01000006.1:14044-15137 GCA_001805615.1 Omnitrophica WOR_2 bacterium RIFCSPHIGHO2_02_FULL_48_11 | reverse complement strand
GTCCTGGCCGGGGGATTGACCTTGGCCCTTTTGATCTTGCCGGTCGTCATTTTATCGACGCGGGAGGCCTTGCGCGCGGTCCCGTTCTCGATCCGCGAGGCGGCGTATGCTTTGGGAGCGACCAAATGGCAGGCGGTCCGCTATCAGGTTTTGCCGGCGGCGGTCGGCAATATCATGACCGGAATTATTCTCGCCATGTCCCGGGCTATTGGAGAAACCGCCCCTTTGATCACCTTGGGAGCGTTGACCTATATTCCGTTCTTGCCGCAGCACCCGGTGTCATTTTCTGCGCAAGTGCCGTTTCTCCATTTTAGTCTAAAAGGTTTCTTGGATCCGTTCACGGTCTTGCCCATTCAAATTTTTAACTGGGTTTCCCGGCCGCAAAAAGGATTTCTGACCGACGCAGCTGCCGGCATTGTCGTGCTCTTGGCGATTACGCTTTTTATGAACGGTATCGCGATTTATTTGAGGCATAAAAATCAGAAAAGGTGGTAACGATGGGACTGAAAACAGCTTTTCAAGTTGATAATTTGAACTCATTTTATGGAACGAAACAGGTACTGAAAAATATTTGCCTCACGATTCCGCAAAAATCCGTCACCTCATTAATGGGGCCTTCCGGTTGCGGAAAAAGCACGCTGATCCGCTGTTTTAACCGTATGAATGATCTGGTGAAGAGTTTTAAAATAGAAGGCAAGATTTTTTATAGCGGGACAGATTTGTACTCTAAGGAGATCGATGTCACGGAACTTCGTCGGGAAATAGGCATGGTGTTCCAAAAACCCAACCCTTTTCCGAAAAGCATATACGAGAACATCGCGTACGGATTAAGGATTCACGGAGTCAATGACCGCGACTATTTGGACGGTATTGTGGAAGAGAGCCTGAAAAGAGCCGCGCTTTGGGAAGAGGTCAAAGACCGGCTGCAGGAATCAGCGTTTTCCTTGTCGGGCGGCCAGCAGCAAAGATTGTGCATCGCCCGGGCCTTGGCGGTCAAGCCGCATGTGATCTTGTTCGATGAGCCGTGTTCGGCCCTGGATCCGATCGCTACCGCTAAGATTGAAGAATTAATTGCCGAGCTCAAGGAAAATTA
>MHGP01000006.1:9385-13924 GCA_001805615.1 Omnitrophica WOR_2 bacterium RIFCSPHIGHO2_02_FULL_48_11 | reverse complement strand
GCAAGATAAGCGGACCGAGCAGTATTTAACGGGAAAATTTGGTTAAACAATAACGGGGGAGATCTATGTTTGAAGAAAAGTTAACACATTTAAAACGTGAATTGATTATGTGTGCTTCTTTAGTGGAGGGGATGATTGACAAGAGCATCCAGGGGCTCTTGAAGAAAGAAAAACTGTTTTTGACCGCGGTTATTGAGCAGGATGAAAAAAATGCGAACGATTATGATCTAGAATTGGATGAACTGTGTACCAATCTGATCGCTCAATTTGAGCCCAAGGCCAAAGACTTGCGGACAGTTCTCATGATCTATCAGATCAACCGGGACTTGGAGAGGATGGGCGACCACGCGGTGAATATCGCGGAGAGCGGTTTACTCTTGATCAGCAAACCGCCGTTGAAACCGTTGATCGATATCCCGCGCATGGCGGAAAAAACAATTAAAATGATGCGTGATGCCATCGATGCCTTTGTCACCGAAGATGCGGAGTTGGCAAGGCAGGTCTGCTTACGGGATAATGATATTGACCAGCTATGGGAACAGATCTTTCGGGAACTGGTCACCTTTATGATTTCCGATGGGGCGAACATCGAACGGGCGCTCGGTCTCATCCGGATCGCGCACAACCTGGAAAGGATCGCGGATTTATCCACGAATATTTGCGAAGACGTGACCTTTATGGTGGAGGGGAAAGTGATCAAACATCATAAAATGGACAATAAAAACGAAGGCTGAGGCGCGAATTCTTTATACCTGATTTTTTGATTTAGGGTATAATAGGCGCGTTAGAAACAGCCGGCGAGGAGTTTATCTATGCGTAAAGCTAAAATATTGATTATCGAAGATGAAAAAGATATCATCGAGCTCGTGCAGTATAATTTGGAGAGGGAAGGATATGCGGTCGTTTCGGTCAATCATGGCGAAGAAGCGGTTAATATAGCCAAGAGGACCGTGCCGGACTTGATCGTTCTGGACCTCATGCTCCCCGGGGTCGATGGGCTGGAGATCTGCCGGATATTGAAACAGGATGCAAAAACGATCAATATTCCCATCATTATGCTCACCGCCAAAAGTGAAGAAGCGGATGTGGTGGTTGGGCTGCAAATGGGAGCGGATGATTATGTCACCAAGCCTTTTAGCCCAAAAGTTTTACTGGCGCGGATTAAGGCCCATCTGCGGCGGCGTTCGGCCAAGCAAGTTTCTGACGAAGTGCGCACCATTGGCGATTTGAGAATCGACATGCCGCGGCATAAAGTTACCTATCAAGGAAAGGCCATTGAGTTGACCATGATCGAGTTCAAGATCCTGGAATTTTTGTCGCGCCACCCGGGCCGGGTGTTTACCCGCGATCAGATCATGGATAAAGTGTGGAGCGAAGGAAAATTTATTGTGGACCGGGCCGTGGATGTGCATGTCCGGGGCTTGCGTAAAAAATTAAAAGAGGCTGCGGATTTGGTCGAGACCGTCCGCGGTGTCGGATACTGTTTTAAGGAGCTGGAAGAAGTTCATGACTAAAACGTTCGGCAAATTATTTTTGACCAATCTGGCCGTCACGCTGATTGGTTTTTTTATTTTAGATATGCGCGTGCATATCGCCCGGGCAGAGTACGGTGTTTTTATCCTTTTAGGGGTGGGGATAGCCTTGGTCTTGACGGTCGTGGTCAGCAAGGTATTCTTAAGACCGATCCAGCAGATCGAGCAAGCCGCACAAAAGATCACGCAGGGGGATTTTAAGAGCCGGTTGTCGATCCTGCGCCAGGATGAACTGGGTGATCTGGCCTCGCATTTGAATCAAATGTCGGTTGATCTGCAAAATAAGATCGCTGAGATCATGCGGGATAAAAATGAATTGCAGGCGATCCTTTCCAGCATGGTGGAAGGGGTGGTGGTAATCAATAAGGATGAGCGGATCGTGCTTTTGAGCGCGCCGGTGTATGAAATGTTTGAGCTGCGTTCCCGGGACGTGATCGGCAAATCTTATTGGGAGGTCATCCGCCATGAAGAGATCAACTCGCTGCTGAAGGAGGCCATGGTTCACCGGCGGTCTATCGAGAAGGAGATCACCATTATCTCGCCGCAGGAGCGCCATTTCAGCGTGCAGGTGTCCGCTGTTCTGGTGAATCCTGATCGTCTTTCCGGGGTCGTGGCGGTCTTTCATGACATTACGGAATTGAAGCGTCTTGACCGGATGCGGGCGGAATTTGTGGCCAATGTCTCGCATGAATTTAAGACACCGCTCACGACCATCAAGGGATTTGTGGAAACACTGCAGGACGGCGCCATTTTGGATAAAGAAAAAGCCAAACGTTTTCTGGATATTATCCATAAACATACCGAGCGCTTGGAATATCTGGTCAATGATCTTCTCAGTTTGGCAGCGATCGAATCGCAAGAATCTCAGCTGCAGCTTGAACCTTATGATATTGGTGTTCTTATTGATTCCGTGGTGAGTTTATTCAAAAAACAGATCGAGGATAAATCCCTGCAGTTGAATGTGACCGTGGCGCGCAATATTCCTAAGGTCAGGGTGGATTATCATAAAATAGAACAGGCGTTTTCGAATCTGCTGGATAATGCTATTAAATTTACGCCCCGCGGCGGCACCGTTACCATCCATGCCCAGAGTGAAAAAGGCGGGGTGCGGATTGATTTCAAGGATACCGGTATCGGGATCGAGGCGGATCATCTGCCGCGGCTGTTTGAGCGTTTTTACCGGGTCGACAAAGGCCGTTCCCGAGATATGGGGGGAACGGGATTAGGATTAGCCATTGTGAAGCACCTCATCCAAGCTCATCAAGGGAAAATCTCCGTAGAGAGCCAATTGGAAGAGGGAACCACGTTTTCTGTTTTCCTGCCGATCGCTTCGAGTATTTCTTAACAAAATCTTAATATAATCTTAATACATATTTAATATATAAGATTTATACTTAGCCAATTCTTAATTAAATTTTTATAGGCTATGGATAGATCAATTTCCCAACTTCGTTTGTTTTCTGCTTTTTTCATTCTCGTTTCCTTTCTTGCCGGATGCGGCCGAACCGATTCCGGGAAAAATCGCAATAATTCCAGACAACATTCCATTCAAATCAAGGGTTCTGACACCATGGTGAACCTTGGCCAGGCTTGGGCCGAGGCTTATATGCAGCAGCGTCCCGAAGCGCTTATTGCGGTGACGGGCGGCGGATCAGGGACCGGGATCGCGGCTTTGATCGACAAAACCTGCGACATCGCGGAATCCTCACGCAAGATCAAAGAAAAAGAAATCAATGAAGCAAAGAAAAACGGTGTTGAGCCGGTCGAATTTATGGTGGCGATGGATGGGTTGGCGGTCGTGGTGAGCCAGGAAAATCCGGTCAAGGAGTTGACCGTGGATCAGCTGGCGGATATTTTTATGGGAAAGATCACCAACTGGAAAGAGCTCGGCGGCGACGACCTGCCGATCGTGCTGCTTTCGCGCGAGGTCAATTCGGGGACGCATGTGTATTTTAAAGAACAGGTCTTACGTAAAGGGGATGCCAAACGCAAAGAAGAATTCGATCCCGGGGCGCTTCTCATGCCTTCTTCCCAGGCCATTGCCGATGAGATCGCGCAAAATCCCAACGCTATCGGCTATTATGGGATCGGCTATTCCAGCCCCACGCAAAAAATTTTAGCGATCGCCAAAGATAAGAAAAGTCAGCCGCATTTCCCGACCGTTGAGAACGTGATGAGCGGCAAATATTATATTTCCCGGCCGCTGTTGATGTACACCGGCAGCGAGCCCCAGGGGGTCGTCAAAGATTTTATTGGTTTTGCTTTAAGCGATGAAGGGCAAAGGATTGTCAGGGAAGTGGATTTTGTGCCGATCCGGTGAAAAATTATGAATTTTAAAAATATTAAAGAATTTCTGATCGAAAAATTGATCTTCCTGTGCGGATTTCTTTCCATTGTCATCGTTATCCTGATCTTTGTGTTCTTGGCGAAAGAAGGTTTCTCGCTTTTTAAGACGGTGAAACTTCCGGACTTTCTTTTGGGAAAAAACTGGTACCCGATTTCGGAGCCGCCGCAGTTTGGAATTCTCCCTTTGATCTTAGGGTCGCTGTTTGTGACGCTGGGGGCGGCCTTGATCGCGGTGCCGATCGGGGTGGCGAGCGCGGTTTATATTGCCGAGATGGCGTCCCCCCGGATCAAAGAAGTTTTAAAAGGCGGCATTGAAATTTTGGCGGCGATCCCGAGTGTGGTGCTCGGTTTTATCGGCATGGTGACGCTCGTGCCTTTTTTGAAAAAATATTTGGATTTACCGACGGGTTTGACCGCCTTTGCCGGTTCGATCATGCTGGCGTTTATGGCCATGCCCACGATCGTCAGCATTGCGGAAGATGCCCTCACTGCGGTCCCCAAAAAATATAAAGAAGCCGCCTTGGCCCTGGGGGCGACCCGGTGGCAGGCGACGTGGCGCGTTGTCTTAAGAGCGGCCTCGTCCGGCATCGTGGCGGCGATCATGTTGGGGATCGGGCGGGTGATCGGCGAGACCATGGCCGTTATGATGATCACCGGAAAC
>MHGP01000006.1:1310-9321 GCA_001805615.1 Omnitrophica WOR_2 bacterium RIFCSPHIGHO2_02_FULL_48_11 | reverse complement strand
CATTGGCATTGTTTTGTTTATCATCACTTTTGTTATTAATTTGATCGCGGATTTTGCGATCCATCGGGAACCCAAATAAATGATACGTGAAACTTTTAAACATAATCCTTACCGCACGGAAAAGATCGCCCATGCGTTGTTATTCTCGGCGACGGTGTTGGTGGTCTTGCCGGTTATTTTTATCCTGTGGGTCATTATCCAAAAAGGCTGGAGCGCTCTGTCTTGGGAATTTTTAACCGCTATGCCGAGAAACGGCATGCGGGAGGGCGGAATTTTTCCGGCCATTGTGGGAACGGTTTATCTGGTGGTCGGCACGCTTATTTTTTCTCTGCCGTTGGGTGTTTTTGCGGCGATTTATCTGACGGAATATGCCAAAGATAATATGTTAACGCGCCTGGTGAAACTGGCGATCATTAATCTGGCCGGCGTGCCGTCGGTCGTATACGGGTTGTTTGGACTGGGGATCTTTGTGATGTTCTTGAAATTCGGGTCGTCGATCCTGGCCGGGTCGCTGACTTTGGCGATCATGGTGCTGCCGATCATCATCACCACGACGAGAGAAGCCTTGGACAGTGTGCCGCAGTCTTTCCGCGAGGTCAGTTTGTCGCTGGGTGTTTCCAAATGGCAAACGATCCGTTATGCGGTTTTGCCGCACGCCTTGCCCGGGATCTTGACCGGCGTTATCTTAGCGGTCAGCCGGGCGGCCGGAGAGACCGCGCCGATCCTTTTTACCGTGGCGGCGTTTTATCTGCCGCATCTGCCGGAATCCATTTTTGATCAGGCCATGGCCTTGCCGTATCACTTGTATGTTATGTCCACGCAGGTTCCCAATGTGGAGGTGAGCGTGCGTTACGGGACCGCGTTGGTTTTATTGATTATGGTTTTATCCATGAATATTTTGGCGATGGTTGTCCGCGCCCGATTCCGTAAAAGGAAAAAATGGTAAAGAAAAAACCCAAGATCAAAATGGAAAATTTTAGCGTCTGGTTTGACCAGATCCATGCGCTCAAAGCGGTCAGTATTGATGTCTTTGAACATGAAATCCTCGGCGCTATCGGTCCGTCCAACAGCGGCAAGACGACATTTTTAAGATCGCTGAATCGTTTTAACGATTTGACCACGGATTTTCGCTGTCAGGGTAAGGTGGTGCTGGATGGCTGGGACATTTACAAAGATATTCCTATCGGAAATTTGCGCAAACGGGTGGGGATGGTCTTTGCCCTGCCGGTGGCCTTGCCGTTAAGTATTTTTGAAAATGTCGTTTATGGCCCGCGGCGGCATGGCGTGAGCGATAAAAACCGTTTGGCCGAGATCGTCGAGCAGACGCTCAAAGAATCTTATCTGTGGGATGAAGTGAAAGACCGGCTGCACACCTCTGGAATGAAATTGTCCGGCGGGCAGCAGCAGCGGCTGTGCCTGGCGCGGACCTTGGCGGTTGAGCCGGATATCATTTTATACGATGAGCCGTGTTCCGGGCTGGACCCCATTTCTACGGCAAAAATCGAAGAGGCGATGATCCGTTTTAAGAAAAAATATACGCAGATCTTGGTGACAAATAATACAAAACAAGCGGCCCGGGTCAGCGACCGGACCGCATTTTTTCTGATGGGGGACTTGATCGAGCTGGATGAAACCGGGAAGATCTTTACCTTCCCGCAGGACAAGCGCACGAATGATTATATTTCGGGGAGGTTTGGTTAATGGCGATCGTGGAAGTCCAAAATTTGAATTTAGCGTACGGAGATTTTCCGGCGCTTAAAAACGTTAATGTGCATATGGAAAAGAACACCATCACCGCCTTGATCGGTCCGTCGGGATGCGGCAAGTCCACGTTCTTGCGTGCCTTGAACCGCATGAATGACCTGATCGAAGGCGTTAAAACTACCGGAAACATTTTGATCGATAAGGAAGATATTCTAGATGCCAAGACGGACCTGGTATCCTTGCGTAAGAAAGTCGGGATGGTTTTTCAGCGGCCGAACCCTTTTCCTTTGACGATCATGGAAAATATTCTCTTTGCGCCGAAGATTCATCAGACGGCACAAAAGGCAGAGTATGCGGTGATCGTCGAGGAATGTCTGAGAGCGGTTTTGCTGTGGGATGTTTTGAAAGATAAACTGCACAAAAACGCGTTGCAGCTTTCGCTCGAGCAGCAGCAGCGGTTGTGCATTGCCCGTCTCTTGGCCGTGAAACCGGAAATCCTTTTGATGGATGAGCCGTGTTCGGCGTTGGACCCGATAGCGACGGAACGTATCGAAGAATTGATGTGGATGTTAAAAGCGAATTATACTATAGTAATAGTGACTCACAACATGCAGCAGGCCGCACGGGTGTCGGAACACACCGGGTTTATGCTGTTAGGCGAGCTCATTGAGTTTGGCAGGACCAAAGATATTTTTACTTACCCCCAAGATCAACGGACAAACGATTATATCACCGGGAGGTTCGGTTAATCTCAAAGTCATTTAAAAATGCATTATGATGAGGAGCGGTTATGCAAAGACATTTTGATGAGGCCTTAGAGCAATTGAAACAAAAACTTCTGCGCATGAGCAGCTTGGTCGAGCAGAGTATCGGGTCTTCGATCAAAGCTCTCATGGACAGGAATGCCGAACTCGCCTATAAGGTGATCAAGGCCGATGATGCCGTCAACATGCTGGAGATTGAAATTGATGAACTATGTTTGAAGTTGCTCGCGCTGCATCAGCCGACGGCCGGAGATCTACGGTTCATCACTTCGACGATGAAAATTAATAATGATCTCGAGCGCATCGGAGATCTGGCGGTCAATATCGGCCAACGCACCTTAGATCTGATCAAAGTCCCGCCGCTCAAACTGAAAATTAATATCCCCAAAATGGCGACCGCTGCCCAAGCCATGCTCAAAGACAGTCTGAACGCCTTTGTGAACAAGGACTCCAAGCTCGCCTACGAAGTCTGCAAGCGCGACGATGAGGTGGATGATCTTAACCATGAAATTTTTATGGAATTGCTAAGCTGTAAACCAGAGGACCTGACTCCGGTTGAACGGGTCATTGATCTGGTTTTGGTCGCCAAAAATTTAGAGCGCGTTGCGGACCATTCGACCAATATCTGCGAGGATATTATCTACATGGTCGATGGCAAAGTCATCAAACACCACATCACGGATTAATAATCTTACGTAAAAGGGTATCCTTAAGCACCCCCCAACCAATTTGAAAATTCCGATAAAAAAATAATTTTACTTCATTTCTAGGTATAATTACTTAGACAGGGCAGTGTATTCTCAAATTTTAACAACCCTTTTATCTGTTTATAATTAGGTAAATATTTTTAAGACCTTTGATCATAAACCAAAGCGTAAGGAGGATTGTATGGGTATGTTAAAGAAAAACTGGGACGTCTCGGGATTTATATGGGGAGGGATGCTTTTAATCGGCATTATTCTTTTGAGTTATCCGTCTTATGCCGCTGAAAAGAAAAGCGCAATGGTCAAATTTCCCAGCCTCAGAGAAGATGCGGTCTTGACTTTTGCTCCCGAAGTCCCGCCGCCCATTACCCGCAAACAGCCGGCGGTTGTTAAAATAACGCTGAATTCGCAAAGAGATATCGTCGAAATCAAACCGGGATTGAAATATGAATATTGGACTTTTAATGGCCATGTGCCGGGGCCGTTTATCCGGGTGCGGTTGGGCGATACGATTGAGGTGCATCATACCACTTCGGATGCGACCGGTATGCCGCATAACATTGATTTTCACTCTGTCACAGGGCCGGGGGGCGGGGCACCGGTAACAACGGTTGTTAAGGGAGAAGAGCGGATTGCCTGGTTTAAAATGTTGATCCCCGGTTTGTATATTTATCATTGTGCCGCGCCGCCGGTCATGGACCATATCGCCAACGGCATGTACGGTTTGATCCTCGTTGAGCCGGAAAAAGGATTGCCCAAAGTCGACCGGGAATTTTATGTCGTGCAGCATGAGGTTTATGCCAAATCTCCCGCCGGAGAAGTGAAAAAGGAAGAGACAGGACACGACATGGCCGCTATGAAAGAGGAAGAAGGTAAAGATGCTTACTGGGGAGAAGAAGTTGGAGAAGCGGGAGCCGCGCAGGAACCGGTTCTGCTGGAGTATTCTCACCAGAACGGCCTTGATGAACATCCGATGTTCGTCCTATTCAATGAAAAATACGGCGAACTGATGGGTGAGGGAACGCTTAAAGCAAAAAGAGGAGAAAAGGTCCGTATTTATTTTGGTAATGCCGGGCCTAATTATATTTCATCCTTCCATGTGATCGGTGAGATTTTTGACAATGTCTATCGCGAAGGCGATTTTATCAGCCCGCCGGCACACGGAGTTCAAACGACACTTGTTCCCGCCGGAGGTTCAACCATGGTGGAGTTCGGCCTGGAGGTCCCGGGAACGTTCACTTTAGTGGATCACGCGATCTTCCGCGTGGAAAAAGGTTCGGTGGGGTATCTGGAAGTTGAAGGGGAACCGAATCATGGTGTTTATGTTTCGGACCAAGATGCGTCTTTGTGCGAAGGATGTTTAGTCCATCCGTAGCTGCCCGAATAAAAATATAAAATCTGCTGTGGAGTAAAGCTTGGCCATTGACATGAATAGTTCCTCCCGTCCGTCAGTCAGCGCAACTATTTGCCGTGAACCGTACCGGTTATTTTTTCCTTTAGGGATTTTTATGGCAATCATCGGCACCAGCCATTGGTTGTTCTATGCCCTGGGATTTATGGAACATTACTCCGGTTTTTTTCATTCTTCCGTTCAAACCCTCACGTACATGAATTGTTTTATCATCGGATTCTTACTCACGGCGATGCCGCGCTTTTCGGGAAGTCCTCAGGCGACACCTTCGGAAGTATGCTTTTTTGTATTTTTTATGCTGGGCATTCTGATCTTCTTAGGCCTTAAGCAATGGGTCATTGCGGAAGGTCTTTACATTGTCTGGCTTTTAGGTTTGGTGCGTTTTGCCGTCTCGCGTGTCAAAAAGAAAACAGCGGACGCGTCCGCCGGCAATGCTCCTCAGGAAATGATCTGGATTCCGCTGGGAGTTGTCATCGGGATCTTTGGAACGATCCTGCTTATCCTCGGGCAGCTTAAGGTTTTTTCACCGTGGGCGATCCTCGTCGGAAAGCCGATGATGGAACAGGGATTTTTATTGTCCGTGGTGTTGGGCATCGGAGGATTTCTGGTGCCGCGCTTGATGGGAACGTATCAGCCTGTCCAGGATCCCCAAAGAGTCAGGGGACATCTTATTGCCGGCGGGCTGCTTTTCTTAAGTTTTTGGATCGAAGGGTTAGGACAGGATGTCCTGGGATATGGATTACGGGCAGCGGTTATCACCGCGGAATTAACCTGGGCCAGGGCCTGGCCTCTTTGGCCGCGGTCTTCCGACTTGTATGTTCGGTTAGTTTATTGCTCGGTTTGGATGATTGTGATCGGCTTTTGGTTGTCCGCCTTTTTTCCTGCCTACCGGATCGCAGCGCTCCATATTGCCTACATCGGAGGATTCAGTTTGCTGACCTTTGCCATTGGGACCATGGTGGTCCTTTCGCATGCGGGAGAGGGCGAAAAATTGCATGGACCTTTATGGATTCTGTGGATCGTGGTTTTAGGGATTGCCATGGCATTGTTCAAGCGGGCGGCCGTCGTATTCGCGCCGGATGCGTATTTTCGATTTTTGGGAATGTCCGCGACATTTTGGCTGATCGCAGGAGGCAGCTGGTTGATATTTATTTTACCGAGAATTTTTAAAGTACCGACGGAGGATGAGTTTGGCCGCATGCACGAAAAGGCCAAAGAGAGACGTTCGATGCGGAAAAATTGACGCGGAAGCTGGTTGCTGTACTTTGACTTCACCAAGTTCCAGTAAAGTCAAAGGCGCAACTAAAATAAGTATAAGCCAGTCAGCGAGTTACATCATTGGTCGGCTTTTTTGTTTTCTGCAAGAATGTCTTCATGCTAAAGGTTTTTTTATTTTCTAAGTAGAACTACGTATGAATATACGTTTAAGACCCGATTTAAGTTTTATTGATTATCTGTAAACTATTCATTAAGGTCATTTTGCATAAAATTATTTTAATTATTTAAAAACCTGTTGTTAAACTTTGCTGTCAAGAAAAGCGGGGGGCGTTTGATGGAAAGTCAAGTTTGTCAATGTTTTGGGAGGGACAAAAGAATTCGCATAGTAATTATTTTTGCTTGCCTAATTAGTTCCCAGTTATTTTATGAAAAAGAAACAGCCGCATCTACAAAAGTTTCTGATCCTTCAGACAATAAGAAATCTATTTTAACTCAAAAATTATTCACTCGCGGCGAAACTGTCTATCAAAAACAATGTTCCGTTTGTCATGGCCCAGCAGGCGGAGGAGACGGCAAGGCCGCTTATCTTTTATATCCCAAACCGCGCGATTTCATTCGAGACAAATTCCGCTTAGTCTCTACAATAAATATGCAGGCAACAGACGAAGACTTATTCACCACGATTACTCGGGGGATGCCGGGTTCTGCTATGCCCTCTTGGGGACATTTAAGCGCTAAGGATCGATGGGCATTGGTCTATTACGTTCGATATCTTTCGGAGTTAAAGACGTATGAAGACTCCGGAGAAATTAATGAAGAGATGAAGACCAAAGGAATCCCCTGGCAAGTTAAAGAGAAAATGATCAATAAAGAAATCGCTGACGAAAAGTTGATCAAGGTTTCTCCCGAACCGCCTGTCACGCCAGAGACGCTTAAGAGTGGGCAGGAATTGTTCATAGCTTCTTGTGCTGGATGCCATGGTCCGCAAGGCAAAGGAGATGGCCAGCAAGAGCAAAAAGATAATTTAGGCTATCCAGTTAAGCCGCGCGATCTGACAGCAGGAATTTTCAAGGGAAGTTCTAAATCCGAAGACCTTTATTATCGTATGATTGCCGGCTTGCCGGGTTCCCCCATGCCGAGTTATGTGGAAGCTCTCAAGCAAGAGCAAATTTGGGATCTGATTCATTTCGTGCAGACACTTACCAATTCTGAAGTGGAAGCAAAAACCCTGCTTAATCAAATAACAATTCATTCAAAGAAAATTAATTCAGAGATCAATCCTGATCCTCTTTGGGACGAATGGTCTAAGATCGAACCGGCATCCGTCGGGCTGACCCCTTTGTGGTGGCGGAATGAGCGTGTGGAAAAAGTGGAGGTTAAGGTTATTCATAATCAAGACAAGCTGGCCATTTATTTGTCATGGAATGATCCTATACAAGACGATGATGTGGTGGCTATGCACGGATTCTCCGACGGAGCGGCCATCCAACTTTCGGATAAAAAAGACCCGCCATTTTTTGGGATGGGCAGTCCGCAGGATTCGGTTTATATGTGGCATTGGAAGGCTGGTTGGGAAAATACCGCCGAGGGACGTAAGGATATCGAATCGCGCTATCCTAATATCGGAGCGGATTGGTATCTATCTGATAAACATTATCAACATGGGGGACCATTTGATCCTAAGGAATCTTCTGCCAAATTTCATGACCCGCAATTTTTGACAGCTTGGGGAGCGGCAAATCCAGTGGCTGATGTTGAAAAGACTAAGAATGCCGAACGGGCAGTTGCTGAAGGCATGGGAACCTATCAAGCTTACCCTTCGGTTGCGACGGATGTCGATGCGAAGGGTGTTTGGAAGGATGGCCAATGGCAGGTTGTCTTTGTCCGGTCTTTAAAGGTTGCCGATAAGAAAGATTTACAGTTGGGTGGGACTAAAATGGTTTCTATTGCATTTGCCATTTGGGATGGTTCCAATCATGACCGCAACGGCCAAAAATCAGTGTCGATTTGGAATGAGCTAGTTGTTGGGCAGTAACCCGTTATCCAACAGTCCTGTTTATGAGATGGTATCCCCATTTTAAAGAAAGGAAGATGATGTTATGGTTCGTTGTTTAAAAATCATAAGTGTCGTTGCCGTAATACTAGCTTCCTTCACGGGCCTGGCGCACGCGGGGATTTGGTATCTGCCGTTTCCCGAGGACATTTCGACC
>MHGP01000006.1:0-1262 GCA_001805615.1 Omnitrophica WOR_2 bacterium RIFCSPHIGHO2_02_FULL_48_11 | reverse complement strand
GTGATTTTTTTTGGAGCGGTATTATTAGCGCTTTTATTTTTTATCGTCCGTTACCGCAGCCGGCCCGGCCACACAGCCGTATATGAAACCGGCTACAAGAAAAAATATGCGATCATAACAATTTGTTTGGGACTTTTGGTGTTCTGTTCGATTGACGCGGTTATTGAGCACATGTCTTTTCGTGATTTAAAGGAAGTCTTTTGGAATTTTCCGCAAGGGAAAGATGTTATAAAAATTGAATTAATGCCTCAGCAATTCGCCTGGAACATCCGCTATGCCGGAATCGACGGTGAATTTGCCACACAGGATGATATTGTGGCTCCGTTGAGCCAAATGCATGTGCCGGTCGGCACCCCGGTCGTTGTGCAGATGTCGCCGTTTGATGTCGTTCATTCGTTCTATGTGCCGAACTTGCGTATTAAACAGGACGCCATTCCCGGGATGGTTACCACGTTCTGGTTTCAGTTAACGAAAACCGGCAAATTTGAAATCGCCTGTTCAGCGTTATGCGGCAATGGGCATTATAAGATGCGCGGCAGTTTGATTTCAGAATCTAAAGAAGATTTTCAAAAATGGTTAGCCAACCAAACGGCAGAGGCGGCTTCTGCCGATGATTTCTGGGCGGATTCAGAGACATCAACCGGCAGTTCAGTGCCGGAAAATTGGGGATGGAAGTGGCAGTCAAAAAGTTAAGGAGATGACGCATGTCTGAACACAACCAATCATTTATAAGAAAATACATCTTTTCGACCGACCACAAAATGATCGCCAAACAGTTTCTCTTTTTTGGGATCTTTTTTTTGTTTTGGGGAGGCTTACAGGCCATGTTATTACGCTGGCAGATCGCTTATCCTGAAACAGAGATCCCTTTTTTTGGAAAACTGTTGTTCCCTGAAAATAACGGGATCCTGACACCGGACACCTATAACCAGGTCTTGACCATGCATGGGACCGTTATGATTTTCTGGGCAATTACACCGTTATTAACCGGCGCTTTCGGGAATTTTGTGATTCCTTTACAGATCGGCGCCCGAGACATGGCCTTCCCAGTTCTCAATATGCTGTCGTTTTGGATATTCTTTTTATCCGGTGTGATTTTATTAGGATCTCATTATGTTCCGGGCGGATCGGCCGCTGCGGGCTGGACATCATATCCGCCTTTAAGCACGCCAGTAGGCGGGATTCCCGGCGCTGGTCAATCGTTATGGGCATTGTCCCTGGTCTTAATGGGGACGGCGGTTATCATGGGTGCAATCAATTAC
>MHGP01000005.1:12044-18404 GCA_001805615.1 Omnitrophica WOR_2 bacterium RIFCSPHIGHO2_02_FULL_48_11 | reverse complement strand
ACACCAAAAAATTTTTATCCCTTCACAAAATCCTTCATAAATTCAATCCTTTGCCATACATATTCTTCATAGAACTCTTGACACTATCCTATCCGACAATAAATAATTCCTGAGCCCAAGTTAGCGGGTCAGGAAGCAATCCATATCCCCGTTGATAAAGTCCTGTACTTTTCTGAACATAATAACCGTGAATGTCCTCAATATGCTCTTCACGGACTAATTGCTCTGCTACACGCAAAGGTATATTCACAATGAACCGCTGCAACTTTCTCATCAGCCACGGCTCCGGCCCGTTTCTTCGCAATTGATCGATGAGTTTAATACTTGAATTCTTCATACCGTCATAATAAACAATGATGCCCTTCTGAACGCTGTCATCAATGAGACGAATATCTTTTGCAAAAGAACGAAATTGAAATGCAGCCTCCCCTGCTCCACTGACCAAACGTTGAAAAAATCCGGGCTTATCAAAATCATTTACCGATCTGTAAAAAGACTCAAAATATTTTTTGTAAACTTCCTGTTGGAGCTCTAATAATCCCTGTTGAGGAAGAATACTTTTAGCGGCATCTTCGCCTTTCCGCAACAATCCCGTTGGTACGGATTTAGGTGGGAAAAAAACAACAACCCGCCCCATTTGTCCTAAAGTGTTAAGTTTTCCTTCTCGATTACACCGTCCGGCTGCTTGGGCAATTGAATCGATACCCGCGAGCGCACGGTACACAACCGGAAAATCAATATCCACACCCGCTTCAATCAGTTGTGTACTGATTACCCTTACCGGCTCCTCGCCAAACAATCGTTTCTTGATATCCGCAATAACCTCGCTACGTTCCTCGCCACACATGTTTGCCGACAAATGAAACGTTCCTTTAGGCATCAACCGATGCAATTCCTGACAATCCCGACGGGTATTCACGATACATAAAACCTGCGGATTCTCGATCAGTTCACCAGCCAAAGTGTTCCAATCTTTTGGTGTTGGCATATCCGGCAGAAAAATTTCACATCGTTTGAAAGCTTTTATGAATGTCGGAGTATCCCCGATGATTTCTGTTGCTTGTGATAAACCATCAAACACAGCCTGTCCGCTGCCGATTTTGCCATTAAAAGCCGGTTGGGTCGCCGTACACAAAACAACCGTCACACCAAAGTATTCAACCAATCCTCGAAGAACCGAAAGAATAGGTCTTAAGTATTCCGGAGGCAGCATCTGCGCTTCATCAAGAATGATCACACTATCAACAATATTGTGAAGTTTGCGACAGGAAGATGTCCGGCTCGCGAACAAAGATTCAAAAAGCTGAACATTTGTGGTGACGATAATCGGGGCGTCCCAATTTTCAGAAGCCAAACGGCTTTTTCTGGTTTCTTTTTCTAAATCGAGATTGCTGTGATGCTCGATCACTACTTCGCCAAAAATCTCCTTATAAACGGCTGCGGTCTGCTCAATAATACTCGTGTAGGGAATCGCCATGATCACGCGCTTTTTATTATGACGCAAAGCATGACGCAAAGCGAAGGCCATAGAAGAAAGTGTTTTGCCTCCTCCTGTAGGAACAGTGAGCGAGAAAAAACCGGGAGGCAACTCTGCTTTGGCCCGGCAATGTTTCAAGATTTCAGCACGTGATTGATTAATTGATGTTAGCTGGGCTTTCCCTTCTTTCATTTCCATAAAAGCATCAAAACGCGCAGTAAGTTCTTCAAGAGTTGGATATTTTCTACGCTGTAAAGCAGCACTGGGAGTCATGAATTTCTCAGTATCCAAGAAATCGGCATCGACCAAGCAGGAAAAAAGCATTCGAATCCAAAGATGCAAATGTTCGGAAGCTCTTTGAGCATCCGATGAAGAAATACACTGCAACGGTTGCGTCTTTGGGGAGAGAATGGTCAAATATTGTTGGACGTCACTAAGCTTTCGGATAACACTAATCTCTTCTGTCTTAAGCTTATTTGCGGCAGTATCGTAAAGACGATTTTGTAAATCTCCGCCCGCGCTATCCGAATTCCAGTCGGGAAGACCAGCGTGGTGTCCTGCGATTAGATAAGCCAATATTCGCCCCAGAGGGGATTCTTTAAAACGCTCCAAGGCTAAAACCGCTCCTGATGTACTGTGATTAGGCCGTCCGCTATATCCTTCCAGATGACCATCTTCATCATATCCTGTTTCACGGCGGATATAAGCCTGCCATTGGGGATTAAATTTTCCCAGATCATGCCAGAGCCCAGCTAAACGTACCCAATCACCACTGCCGAACGTTTGCGCGAATTCTTCAGCTCGCTTTGCGACCTCCTGTAAATGATCACTCAGATTATGCGTGAGCCATTGATCAGTTTTTTCATCCTTACGGACATGTGCTATATACTCATTCATAAATTATTTTCTCACCCCACCCTCTTCGCCCTACCGGTTTCCAACAACAGATTATTCAAATAAATATCCGTATCCCTGCTCACCACCCCACTTTGCGGAATAAATACGTCCGCGAGATATCGGTCATACTTATCCGACCGGCTACTGCGCACGATGATCATTTGCGCCTCTTTAATATGCGAGCGGACAAAATTGCGGGCTTCGTCGCCTTCGGACGTGCCAACCTCGGGGCAGTCGATATCGCGCAGACGCAAAACCTGGCGATTCCACACATTGAATCCCAGATCCAGACGGACCTTGAGGGTGTCGCCGTCGATGACTTTCTCAACGTAGGCGGCGTAGGTAAAAAGATCTTTGACCGTACGGCCGGTTTTGTAAAATTTGTAAACGTCCTCTGTGGGACGGGATTCTACAATGTCGCTTTTTGTAAAGTGGGAAAGCAGCTGAGGATCAATATTATGAAAAACACCGAAACCGAGATCGACCAATAAGCCGGATTCCCCTTCCCCCAGGGTTGGGCGGTCGACCAGCTGATAGTGATAAAGTTCGCCGCGCAGAGGGGCGAGAAGTTCCTGTGATGAATTATACGGCACTGTATCTTCAGAACGGACTTTTGTCTCAGACCCGCGACTTTCCCTGATGCGGGACTCCAGTTCTTCCGCGGTCCAGCCTTTTTGAACAATGCTCCGTTCCAGCGACAACCGCTTTTTGTCGTCGGATATGGTGATGAGCGTGCGGTAATGGCTCCATTTGAATTGTTGCCGGCCGGCGACAATCGGCAGGCGCGGATACGTTCTGGCAAACTGAACACAACGCTGTAGAAGGCTGTAGTCGGTGTTAAGGTCTTTCGCAAGCATCCTGATCACTTCCGTCCCGTATTCGGCGCGGTCTTTATTTTTTAGAATGTCGTCGTAAATGTGGCGTCCTGTTTCCCAATAGGTGCGCACGCGTTCCTGCTCAATGCGCGCCTGTCCTTCCAGCAGGGTCCTTCTCACCTTCTCAAGGAGGGATCTATATGCGGAAGACGGATCTTTGATGATCTGTATTTTGCGAGTTGTCAAGTTTTGCCTTTTCCCGGTCATTCAACATTCTTAGCCAATACAAATCCTTTTATGCGCCTGGTTCCCGGCTCCGTGACTTTCGACGTCATTTTCGCCTTTTCCTCGTCGGTACAATCGCTTTCCGCCTTCACCATCAGCTTCCAGGTCGGCCGGGAGCGGCTGTGGACCTTGGAGATCGGCTCCTGGCCCAAAAAACATCCTTTGGTGTAGGAAACATGGTCGGTTTCGCTGACATTGAGAAGGAATTCCCCGACTTTAAAATCAACGCCCTGCAGAGGGATGTTATTCTGCACGCGGAACAACCGGAAGGCTTTCTCGTTCAGCGTCGGATGCAATTGCCGCGCAGTGACGATCAGCCTGCCTTTTTTTTGCGGGATCGAATAATCGCCTTCGGCGAGCGGCACATTCCCTTCACAATCGAAATAAGCATTCCAATCCTTTTTCTCCGCCTTGACCCCGCTGACCCGCATATAACGGTCCAGATGTGTCAAAACAGCTTCAACGCGATCCTTATCGATCACGGCCAGGACTTCCTCCTCATTCAAAACAAGCTGGTCAAAAACAGAAATGATCATCCCGTGAATATCGACAAACGCATTCCAAGGCTTATCCATCGCGTTGGAGGTAAGGCCGTTTAAAAAGGCAACCGCGTTGTTGCGCAGACTCAAAACTGTTTTATTTGATTTGTAAATTTTCATATAAAGTCACCCTGACACCAAGACACCACGTCACCAGTCGCATTTAAAGTTTTACTTATGCATGGTGACCTAGTGACTTGGTGACCTTTAATCACACGAATCATTAAACCACAAAAGACGGCTCCTGAAAACGTTTTCTTAAGAACGGATTTAGACCCTTTTTTCCCTCCCGAATATATAACATACTTAATCGGGACATTCCCCACAAGCTTATTACTATTATAAGGAGAAAAAATGCAACTGAAAATTAATACTTGGCTGGCCATATGTGCCGCGACTTTATTCATAAACGCTCAACCCGCATTCGCTTACCAAAATGACATGACAGTTACACCTTTATTTGATACGACACAGCCCTTGGAGAGCTGTGGGCAAAAAGAAACGCTGGCTTTTAGGTATAAAGAAAATGTGGAACCGCTTTTCACCTATTTGCTTTTAAGTACAGCCCCTTCTTTGCCGACCATATGTTATGACAATCCATTAGGCTGCTTATCCAGTTTTACCGTCATAAATATGGCATCGAATAAATATCTCGCGACCTTTAATGCCTATCATTTCTTAAATTCCAAAATAGCTGCTGTGGCGATCACGAATAACATTGCCGACCCTATTTCTTACTCAGATATTGTGGACTTAACTTTTAGCAGCTGCCCGGCGTACCCTTCCATTCCCAGGTTAGTTCCTGGCAATGGATTGCCTCCGATTTTAAATAATTTAGGACCGCGAGGATCGCCGTCTAACCCGGAATCTGGTAAGAGTGTAATCGCCCGATGGACTTCTCCGGAGTATGGAATTATTTTTGGTGGAACGGAAGGCGGCCTTCGCCCTGCTCCAGATAAATTCTATTTGAGCGTTTCGGCCGCGCATACCAGCGGCATAGAGAAAGCCGTTTTTATTATTAAACCTTTAACCGGCGTGCCGGGTTATATAGAAATTTATAATCAAGTCATGAATCCAGAGACTGGGCTTAAAGAATATGTCGTTGAGGTTAATGCCAACGATATACCTCCAGGCCCTGTAGATTTTGAGTTCGTCGCTGTGCCAATCGTTGGAATACCCATCTATGTAAGCGGGAATCCTACTTCTTATGCCATCACACGATCTGGCCGGCATAAAATGTACGCCTACAATAATCGCGGCAATCCTCTGCCACGCCCAGAAATTAATCTGCGAGCGGAAGGTGTTGATAATTCAACATGCGGTAACCTGAATAATCCTTGTGAAAGTTTTGACGGAGCCTTAACACGTATTAGAACGATTAATGCCCTGGCTGGATTTGGAAATAATAGTGTGGATGGGGCTATTATTCAAATGGGCAGCGGAACATTTACACTGGGGAATGTCGACCGTGCTTATGGACATATTAATCGTACTGAGCTAGCCCCTTTGACCATTAGAGGAGATGTCAGAGGAAACACGGTTTTTAACCGGACAGTGGAGAACCCTTCATTTTATGGGCCGACTCTTTTACAAATTGAAAAAGTCACATTAAAGCCATGGGCAAAGTCTGGAATGAATGAACCTCCCATTATCGCCCACATGGGTGGACCGGTGTTTACTTCTCTGACTCTCAAAGACTCTCAATATATCGGCAGAGGCCGGGATCCAGTCAACTGTTCTCAAGATAATGCTTTTGGCGGATTCATGCTTAGTTATGCGACAAATTTTTATAGCAAATGGACACGAGGCAGCAGAGCAGCAGATAATTCATTACGAGTTTTTTATACGGATAAGGCAGGAGTTGCTTATGAAAATATCGGCCTCTTAGCAAAATCAGGAGCAGGGCTTTTGGATCATACTGTTAAATATTTATGCGGCCTTCCTCCAAGCACATCCCCTCATGGAGATTACGTCCGTATTGAAAATCCTGACAATGCCATGTTTCTAGATCTTCACAGCGATAAAGATACTACCAATATTTCCCAAGGGTTTTTTATCAGCATGACGCCAGGCGGTTCTGCCGGCGGCGTGTATGTGCATAAAGCAAAATTTAGGGTTGGGCCCCCGGGAGGATCCAGTATTGGAGCGGCATTATTGATCAGTTCAGATACTAACGAAAACCGAACACTGCGTAATGCCTATTTTGATGACGTAGAATTCTTGGGAGGATCGCGTCGATTAAGCTGCTGGGAACCACCTGCCCCCAATCAGCCGCTTCCGGATTGCTCAAACGCTTTAGAACAAGTGGTATTTAAAAATGCTTTCCCGACGGAACTCTTTCCGTCTC
>MHGP01000005.1:0-11957 GCA_001805615.1 Omnitrophica WOR_2 bacterium RIFCSPHIGHO2_02_FULL_48_11 | reverse complement strand
GCGTCGCGCCGGAGCCGCCCATTTCGGTTTTGACCCAGCCGGGGCACATGCTGTTGACGAGGATATTGGAATCAAGCAATTCATCGTTGAGGATGCGGGTGAGAACATTAAGGGCTGTTTTAGAAAGACGATACCCAGGATACCCGCCGTTCATGTCAGACAGCTGTCCCATGCCGCTTGAGACATTCACAATGCGGCCGTACTTATTTTTTTTCATTAAAGGCACAAAGGCCTGCGCCATCAGCAACGGACCGAAGACATTGGTAGTCAATCCCCGGCGGATCGTGTCTAAGTGAGCCTTAAAGATGCTGGGAAATTCTTTTTCATCGTTTGTGTCAGGAAAGATCCCCGCATTATTCACCAAAATATCGCAGCGGCCGAACTCTTTTTCAACGAAATTTTTTAAAGCATTAATGCTCGTCGCATGGTCCACGTCGAGCTCATGAAAACGTACGGGCAATTCTTCCCGGTCCAGCTTTTCGCAGGCAGCCTGCCCTTTCTTGACATCCCGACTGGTTAAAACGACCAGAATGCCTTTTTGGGCCAGCTGGCGGCAGATCTCAAAACCAATACCGCGGTTGGCACCAGTCACAACAGCGATTTTTTGTTTGGGATGGGACATAATTTATAAAGCCACAATGTCACAAAGACACAAGGTCACCTGTCAATTCAAATTTTTCGTGTGACGTTGTGACCCTGTAACCTTGTGACCTATTTTAGTATTCCATGCAATTCAATTCTCAATTCCACCTCATCACCCAAGAGCCATGTTCCGTCGTCCGTCTTTATATTATAGACAATGCCGAAATCTTTGCGATTGACCACTCCGCTGATCGAGACCGCCGTCTTTGTCTTGCCGCGCTGGTCCTTGGCCAGACCCCAAAACGCATAATCCAATGTCACCTTTTTCGTCACACCGTGCAGCGTCAAATCTCCAGTGATCTTGTTTTTCTCGATCTTTGTGGATTTAAAGGTCATCGTAGGAAATTTTTCCACGTCAAAGAACCGCGCGGACCGCAGATCATTGTCCCGGTCTTTATGGCGGGTATCGATCGTAGTCATATCAACCGTGCCGTTGACGGCCGTTACCGCGTCATTGCCGTCATTCAACTGAATCGCACCGTCGAACTTGGTAAATGACCCGACCGCGTACCCCATGAGATGTTTAACGCGAAACGAAACCGTTGTATAGATCGAATCAAGCTTAAACGTTGCGGCGTTTGCCGTCGTCGATAAAACAGATAAAAAAATAAAACTTAATAAAAATTTTTTAACGTTCATAACATCCTCACTTCGCTTATTCTACCACACGTTCGGGGGCTTTGAGAGGCAAGGCGCCCTGCGCAAACTTTGCCTTTCCGTCTTTCGCTTGCACATTTAACCGCACCACCCAATCGTCGCTGCCTTTTAAAAAATCTGCATCGATCCGCGCGATCCAGACATTATCCGCCGGCTGATTGAACGGGCCCGCCACTTCCTTGAAATCGCCCGGGCGTTTCCCTTTGCCCAACTCAACCGTGAATTGGCTCATTCCTCCCCGGACAATGCCGTACACATCCACCGATTCGATCTTTTTATCTTTATCCTTATTGATCCTTAATTTAGTGATCTTAACCGTCAACAAATTGTCCGGTCCCCGGCGCAAGGCCTCGGCGGCATTGAGCAGTCCTGCCCCGGAATCCGAATCCCAGCCTTCGTCATACAGATCTTCGGCAGTGGCATGCAGGATATCTTCCATTTCCGTGTTGGTCAGCGCCGGATTTTGGGCCAGCATCAAAGACGCGGTGGCCGCCACCATCGGCGAAGAAAAGGACGTACCGGATTGAGTATAATAGAAAAGTTTGTCCTTGGCTATGGTCCTCTCTTCATACGAATCTTTGGAACGGATCGAATAAATCTCTTCCGCCGGCGCGATCAAACCGTTATTGGCGCCCCAATTACTGATGGTACTTTTGTTGCCGGCATAATCCAAAGCCCCGACGGCGAAAGCCCCGGGAACAGCGGCCGGGCCGTGGTCGGACATATTTTCATTCACGTTACCCGCGGCGACACTGACAAAAACCCCGCGTGATTTGGCATAATTGATCGCCGACTGTTCCATCTTTGAAATACCGCGGGCCCCCAGACTGACATTGATCACCCGCGCGCCGTGATCAACGGCAAAATTGATCGCCCGATAAATATTAAAACTGTTGGCCTGACCATTAGCGTCGGCCGCCTTCAACGGCATGATCACCGCTCCCGGATTAATCCCGGCAATCCCCACCCCGTTGTTCGCCTTGGCGGCAATGATCCCGGCGACAAACGTGCCGTGCCCTTTATTGTCCGTCAGATCATTGTTGTCATTGATAAAATTCCAGCCATAAACATCATCGACATACCCGTCGCCCTCATCATCGACGCCGTTATCCGGCACTTCCCCTTCATTGGTCCAAATATACTGCGGCCCGTCGGGATGGGTCATATCCAAACCCGAATCGATCACGGCCACGATCACATTTTTCGTACGGCCGTCGATCACGTTCCATGCCGAGTTGGGATCGGATTTCGGCGTATAACCGATCTTGGCAAGGCCCCACTGATCTTCGACGTCCGGACCTTTTTTCTCGCTGGCCGGAGCCACGTTCCCACCCGTCGCCTCAAAAAGCGAACCCACCACTTTCTTCATGCGGTCTTTGACCTGGCTCTTTGGCTTGCCTCCGTCCTGCATATACAGAGGATCATTGGGGTCTAAATTGCTCGTCTTTTCTTTTTTATCTTTCGGGGCCTCGCGCGAAGGCATGATTTTTTCAGCGAGGGTGGCCGTGACTTTCTTTAACGCTGCCTTGGCAAATTTCTGCGGAGTTAAACTGCGCAATTCCATCAATTTATCATTCATCGCCTGCGCTTTTTGTAACGGCGCCAGCACTGAGTTGGGGTCCTTCATGATCTCATCCTTTAAGAGAGTCGCTGCCTTAGCACCGCTCATATCAAAAAAGCTCAACGCATCCACCCCGTTCATTTTGCCGCAGGCAACGATCGGCCCGTCGATAACCGCCTCGTCCGCTTCAGACTTACCGAACGACGGCGGGGCCGGACTTTTCTTCTGCCCCGAAGCAGGTGCGGACTGCGGCAGCGGCGCCTCGGAAAAGCTATTATTGAAGCAGCCCTGCCCGAACGAACGCTGCTTTTGCAAAATCCCGGCGAGGTCTTGCAAACTTCCCACCGAGAAAGCCTTGATGCCGCCCTTGGCCAGTTCCGCTATTTTCTGGATCTGTGATAATTTATCCTGACCCACTTTCATTAAAGCCAGAACCGACGACGGAGAAAAACCTGACTCACCCGCCTTTCCTTTTAAAACATACCGAGTCGGCGGATCTTCCAAAACAACCACGATGAACGGCCCCACAAAAGTAACCGCACGCACGCAATGGTAACACATTTTTCCGGTCTCTAATCTCCCGGCGGGAATACAGGCCGTTCCCGGCGGACAGACCGCGCAATTGCAGAACGTGCCGTAATCTTCGCATTGCGGCCGTTCAACGCATTTGTAACACTCCGCGGTCCCATAGAGGCGGGTTTCCATGTTCACACTGGCCGGAACACAGTATCCGTCATCCCATTCGCATTCTTCGCAATCTTCCCATGTATAATAATCCGGCGCGCAGCGATTAGGCTCGCATTTATAACACTGCCCGACTCCCTCAACTTGTACCACTGCACCGCAAGTCATCCCTATCATGTAGCACTGCCCGCAAAACTGGGCAAGTTCATGGTCCCCGCAAGTTTTTTTCGTTGTCGTAGTCCCGCCACCTCCGGGAACAACACCGATGTCTCCGGGTGTATAATCAAATCCCGCCTTAAGTTTATATTTATCTTTCCAATCATACCCAACCCCGCCGCCGGGAAGATATCCTGTTCCGCCGCCGGGCTCCCCGCCGCCGCCACCGCCCGTCTCCGTTCTGGGTTTTTCGCGGCAAGTGTGGCATTCATCGCCGACCGGAACGCACTCTTCACCCGCGCTGCAATAACCAGGACAAACACCGGGCAACCCTTTGCCAGCACACGGCCCGGAATCGACTGGAACGCATTTGTGGCACAATTTATCATCCTGATGACAAAAAGAACCGAACCCGCAGACCGGCCCCATCCCGAAGCATCCGCCGGGTTCATATCCAGGCGTGCACCCTTGAGAAGTCTGGCATTCCCAGCAACTGATTCCGAATTCATCCTCGGTTTTCTTAACGCATTTACCGCCTTTTTCGACACAAGGGTTACAATCATCACCGTAAAGTAAACCTAAATCATTACAAGTCTTCTTTTTCTCGCGGCAGGTATAACACTGTCCAGCCTGAACGCATTCCTGTTGCGAACTGCAGCTTCCAGGGCAGGACCCCCGCTGATAACCCTGATCACACTGCGGCTGGGTAAATGTCGGTTGGAGATCACAAAAATGACAATTGGGATAATCCATATCACTGATACAATTTGATGAATGATCACAATCGGCCGGACAAGCACCGGAGAAGAATCCTGGAGGACACCATGTTGATGTCCGAGATATACAAGAGTCTGTCGGTTCATAACAAGTTTCCCCTTCGTCGCATGGATTTCCCATCGATACACAGTAATGGAACTCTTCATGGCAGGTTTCCTGTCCGTTACAAAATTCACCGTCATTACAATCCGCGTCGGTGGTGCATTCTCCGCAGATATCTGCCGCTTCATCACAATGCGGGCTATGGCATGGCGGATTGCCCGGAACACACTTTCCGTCCTGCGGGTTACAGGTCTCTGCCCCGTTGCAAAACGCACCGTCGTCACACTCCGCGTCGGTTTTGCATCCTCCGGGTTCAATTGCACTCAAACTACATCCCCAGCACCAGCTGCCATATTCATCCTGCGTCTTCTGAACGCACTTGCCGCCGTCTTCGATACAGCCGCTTTGAACGCAGCCGTCACCGTACATCAGGCCCATATCTTCACAGGTTTTCTTTTTAATTTGGCAGCGATAACAATTTTCTCCGGCGGGAACACATTCTTGGTTGCTGCTGCAGGAGGATTGAGTACAAACACCTGAAGAAGTTCCTTGCGGACATTCCACGGGTTTTGGAACGCATTTAAAGCATTCCGGCTTGCCGCGTTCACGCGTCTGACCGCCGCTCAGCGATTGACAAACCCCGCCCTGCCGTTCACATTCCGCGCATTGATCTTTATTAAAATTCGGAGAACAGGGATTGATCTTGCATTCGTGGCAGGTTAGGCCCGGGCGAGGTTCAATGTCTTCGCAATCATGGTTGTCCAAATCGCACTGCAAACAGGACGGCAAATGCCCGTAGTCCAAACATTCTTTGAGCTCACAGGTATGACAATTTCCGCCGGCGTCGACACATTTCTGGTCGCTGCTGCAGGAAGAAGGTGTGCATGCTCCGGTCACCGTGCCTTCCGGACAGGTCGCTGTCTTCTTAACACACCGGTGGCATTGATTATCAACATTGATACAGATCTCGTCGTTGTGGCAGCCGCGCGGACAGACACCCGGAGAAGAATCTTGGGGGCATTCAGCGTTGATCCGGTCAACGCACCGGCAACAGGCACCGTCGCTTTTGGTCATCCCGGCCGGCACGCATTTATTGTCACCGTATTTTTCACAATCTTCGCAGTCGGTTTTGCAATTATATAAATTATTTTCCTGGCAGGTCCCTGCATTGTCGCAGCGATGGCACTTTCCGGGAACTGTTTCAATACATTTCTCCCCGTCATTGCAGGCTTCCCCGCTGCATCCGCCGTTATATGTTCCATGCTCGCATTCGCACTTATGGCATTTGTTGCCTAAAATTTCAATATCGCTGCACTCAAATCCGGAAGAACAGGTCGACGATGTGCAAATACCGTCGGCAAGTTCATACTTTTCACACATTTTTTCATCTTCTTCGGCGGTCACACATTTGGCGCATTCGACCGAACTCATCGTGACCCCGGTCATTTCGCAGCGTTCGCCCTCTTTGCAAGGGTTCGGCGAGCAGCTCGGAAAATAATTGCCGAGCTCACTGCACCATTGCGCCTTGGTCTTGCATCCATAACAGTACAGACCCGGTTTAGGGCCGGGACGCAAACTATCGCAGACTTCTGTTTCAGGATTACAAGAATTTTGATTACAACTCGTAAGCGCCCCATATTTTTCGCAAGTATCTTCCTTCTCTAAGCAAACATGGCAGCGGTTGCCGACGTTACGGCATTCTTGCTGGCTGCTGCACCCTCGCGGGCAAACACCGGGGAGCGCGCCTTGGGCTTCACAATCTTCCTCGATCCTTTGGACGCATCGGCAGCAGTCCCCGTCGCTTTTACTGATACCCGACGGAACGCATTTATTATCGCCGTGGGCTTCACAGTCTTCGCAGTCGGTTTTGCAGTTATATAAATTATTTTCCTGACAGGTGCCGGCATTGTCGCAGCGGTGGCACTTTCCGGGAACCGTTTCAATACATTTGTCGCCTTCTCCGCAAGACTCCACGCTACAGCCGCCGTTATAAGTTCCATGCTCGCATTCGCATTTGTGGCATTTGTTGCCGTACATATTAATATCATTACATTCAAAGCCGGCCGAACAAGTCGATGATGTGCACGCGCCGTCGGCAAGTTCATACTTCTCGCACATCTTTTCGTCTTCTTCTTTAGAGATACACTTCGCGCATTCCACCGAACTCATCGTCACACCGGTCATCTGGCAGCGCTCACCGGGCTGGCAGGGATTCGGCGAACAGCTCGGAAAATAATTTCCATATTGGCTACACCATTCCGCCTTGGGCTTGCATGCATAACAATACAATCCGGGTTTGGGATCAGGACGCATAGTATCGCAGACTTCTGTTTCGGGATCGCAGGGATCGGGAGAACACTGTGAATATGCGCCGTACTTTTCGCACTTATCGTCTTTATTCAAACAGGCATGACAACGGGTGCCGACATTTTTACATTCCTGCTGACTGGTGCAGCTTCCCGGACAAACACCGGGAACTGTTCCTTGCTGGCATTCATCGCCAACGGGACGGACCGCGCACCGACAGCAATCTCCGTCATCTTTAGAAAACCACATTCTCTTGCACATCATCGTGGGTTCTTTTTCGCAGGCAGCGCAATCTTTTTGACAGTTTATGTATCCGACATCGGTACATTTGCCCTTGCCTTCGCAGCGATGGCAATTGTTGTCGGCATCAAAACACGTTTGCCCCGATGGGCAGCTGCTCTCCGTACACGCCCCAGGCCATTCGCCGTCGCCGCACTGACGGGTATCATCCGGTGTGTAGCAGCGATGGCACCATATATTTTTATCAGGCACAAAAACATTACGGCAGGCCATGTGCGCGCGGTAGCAGGAAGAACAATCCGGCCACATGCGGCGTTCTTCGCAAATTGTATCGACCGGCCCTTCCTTATATTGACAGACACCACAAGATAAATTCGGTTCCGGCTGGACAATAACGCATTCTTCACTGCCCGAACAAGGATTTGGCGTGCAGCCGTTAAACATTGAATATTTAGCGCAGCCTTTTTTCGGTTCCGGCGGAATATAACAGGTATAACACGGCGGGTAACCGCGTACTTGAGATTTGGGGATACATTGCCCGCCCCGTTTGATGCAATCCGCGCACTCCGCCAAACTTATCGAGGGCGGTTCGCATCGTTTTTCAGGAGGGCGGTCATAACACTGCGCGCAAATGATATTCGGGGCGATCGAGACAAAATTACATCCCTTCCCGGCTGAGATGCACGCATTACAATTATCAAGATACCCTGCCTCGTGGCAATTTCTCGGGGGGGGAGGCGGTGGCGGCGGAACATTTTTAGGAACGCATTGAAAACAGGCCTGGAACTTTTCATCCATGCCCGCCCAGATACATTGGGTAGCAGGATTGGCATTGCAGGGGCCGCATTGAGCGTTCGTTAAAAGCCCCATCGCCTTGCAGTCTTTGGGAGCTTTCTGACATTTAAAACAAGCATTTCCTTGATGAATACCGGCCAGGATACAAGTATTCGGCGGGGCACAGTTCGCCTGGCAGGCGGCGAGCCACGACGTGCCGGGCCAGCGTTGATTGCAGCGATCAGGCTTGGCAACACATTTATAACACTGCACCCCGCTCCAGGTTTTGCCGCCGATCGTGCCGCCGATCCCGGGGAGGGTCACGCCGGCCGAAACGCATTCCGTGGCCGGGTTGGCATCGCAGATGGCGCAATCCCAGGACGTGATAAACCCCAGGTCCGAACAATACTGGTCGCGGGCGCAGGTATAACATTCTTTGTCTAAAATGCCGGGGAGTTTAAAACATTTATATTCCGTGCCGCCGTTCTTGCAAAGTTTTTCGCAATGGTCCTTGGAAGACGTTCCGAAAAGCGTTGAGGAACATTCGAGAGTTAATGGATCAGGTTTTTCTACAGCGGAACTGAAGGGCAGGAAAGAAGAAACGAAAATTGCCAAGAAGAAGAGAACTTTTGCAGAAATTCGGTTAGGCATCCACTTTCCTTAAAGTTATAGGAATGGTGAAAAGACAGTCCTTAGGTTACCTTAAAATTTCCGTCAGGTCAAACAAAAATTATAGGTAAAACTCTCCGTAGTCAAATCACTCCCGATTAGAAATTGACGCCGATCCTTGCCCCGTATTCCGTGGAATTATTTTCCGGCTCCAGACCAAAGCCCACCAGGACGCCGCTATAAGTGACGGCCGAAATTTCAGAATCGTCCACCTTCCAATAGCGCACAAAGGGTTCGACAAAGAACGTCAGCGACTCCGTCTCTTTGGCCAGTTTCATGGAGCCGCGCAGGCCATATCCGCTTTTTTGATCGTTGGTAATGTCGTTGAGACCGGCGATCGCATCGGACAAATGGCTCACCTGCCGGCCCATCAAAAACACATCAAATTCTCCCACAAATCCGAAAGACCAGCCTTCGTTAAGATTGACAAGCCCTTCCAATCCGATCGGAAGATAAAAATAATTGGATTCCCTTTCATATCCGGCGGCGCCGGTCGTGGTCCTTTTCCCGGAGCTGTCGTCGTTCAAATACCGGTATCCGAGCCCCAAATACGGCGTCAGTCTCGGCCCGTTTTCCAGAGGAATATCGTATCCGGCCAGACCTCTGATTTCAAAAATAAAATCCAGAATATCATCCAGCGTTCCCGTTCCCTGAGACTCATAATCCACCGAACCAAAACTCAACCGTCCGTCTAGCTTAAAGGCATTGATCTGGTTAGTGCCAAAGATATCCGCGGCTGATTTAACCGGCTGATTTTCAGAAATGCGGTGGGTCACGGTCCCAAAAACTCCATACATATTCCCTTTGTTTTCCATAAAATCTGGCTCGCGGTATTGAATATAGGAGAACTCGGCCCCCATATCAAACTGTGTCGGGCCCTCCGCCGCGCACAGAGAGTACTGCATCGCCAATAAACTCAAACTTAAAAAAATAATTCTAAAATTTTTCATATCCCTCCCCCGTCATATTCCTTCACTTCCTTTTTTGAGGAAATGCCGAGGCTCGCCAGCTTTGCTGGCGGCCTTGTTGAAAAGTTTACCCTTTTTATCACCGCGACTGTGTTAACAGGTCTTTCAAAAATTTCTGCGTGTACCCTTTACCCTGCGCACTTTCTTTCTTGCAAATCTCATAGACCTTGCGATGCTGCTGGGCGTTACTGGTCAGCGACCACTGCGCCGCGCCGCCGATGGACATCATCTCGCTGTTATTGGCGTTGGCCCATTCGACGACGGAAATAATTTTACGGATCGGGTCCTCGCTCCCGGTGGCAAAGAACATCGCCCACAGCATATCCAGATGCGCCACATTCTGCACCGGCCCATAAAGCAGATTGGGCGGCGGATTCTCCCCGAGCCAGGCGGCGACCCGCTGAACTTCAGGCGTCGGCCACAGTGCGACAATTTTTTTCATCAGGTCCTGGGCCGTCATGGTATCGATCTGCCACAGAACATTTAAAAAGAACACTTTGCTGTTCTCGCTGCCTTTGTCGGCGATAACCTGATAGGCCTTGTTGATGAGGGTGCTGTCATTTTTAAGCAGGGTGGCAAAAAAAGCGGCCAACGTAAAGCGGGTGCTCGGGTCATCATAAAGCGAAGAGTCGGTGTAGTCTAAAATTTTTTCCGGGATTTTTTGCGGCTCCGGATGTAAGTAATACCCCGTGACCCAGGTGTTCAGGCTTTCTCCCGAGCCGGCTGCGGTGCTGTCGGCCGCCGGACAAAGGATCAAGAATAAAAACCCCAGACAAAAAAATAAATTTTTCATTTTTCAAACAATTTCTTATATTCGCCGTAACCGGCTTTTTCCATATCTTCTTTGGGAATAAATTTCAAAGCCGCAGAGTTGATGCAATAACGCATGCCCGTCGGATTAGGCCCGTCGTCAAACACATGCCCCAGGTGCGAATCGCCGTGTTTGCTGCGCACCTCGGTCCTTTCCATAAAATGGCTCCGATCCTTTTTCTCAATAACATTTTCTTTTTCCAGAGGTTTTGTAAAACTCGGCCAGCCTGTCTTCGAATCAAATTTGTCCTTCGAGCTGAACAAAGGCTCGCCGGTCGCGACATCGACATAGATCCCTTCCCGGTGTTCGTTCCAATAGGCGTTGTTAAAAGCGGTTTCGGTGCCGTCTTCCTGCGTGACGGTATACTGCAGCGGAGATAAACCTTTTCTTAATTCCTCTGCCGATGGTTTTTTATAACCTTTCTTACCGGAAGCCTTGGGCAAAAAGCAAAGCGGCCCCTCGGATTTCCATTTTTTCTGGATAAATTCTTCACGACCGGAACCTACCCGGTAACTTTGATAATGCTCCGGCGCCTTGTCGGAGTAATCCTGATGATATTCTTCCGCCCGGTAAAAAGGCTTGGCCGGCAAGATCTTGGTAGCCACCGGCTTGTCAAAAAGACCGCTGTTTTCCACCTTGGCCTTGGATTCTTCGGCGATACGTTGCTGTTCCTCATTAAAATAAAAAATCGCGGTCTTATACTGTGAACCGCGATCGGCAAATTGTCCGCCCGGATCCGTCGGGTCGATGTCCTGCCAAAAAACTTCCAAAAGTCTTTCGTACGACGCCTGGACAGGGTCATAAGTCACTTCCACCGCCTCGACATGCCCGGTCTGGCCGGAACTGACCTCAGCGTAGGTCGGATCAGCTTCTTTTCCGCCGGTATAACCGGAGACAACGTCGATCACCCCGGGGATTTTTTTAAAGGCGGATTCCGTGCACCAAAAACACCCGCCGGCAAATATCGCTTTTTGCTGATTCATGGCTTCTCCCTCCTCCGCGCCTGCCGCAAAGGCCATGGCGCTAAAAATCACACTGACCGCAAAAATAAAATTTAACATCAACCGCATGCCGTCTCCTTTTTTACGTTCCAAATCAACGCAACATTCTACCATAAAACAAAAAGGCAGCCATGAAAAAGAGGACAGCTGCTAATGCTCAGAAATAAGTAACGGTTATGGTAAGGAATCCCGTATCGTTGTTCGCTAAATGGTAACGTGTTTTACGAAAAAACATTACCTAACGACGAAACGGATAGCGTAGCCTTGACCAAGAAACGTCACCAAATATGTGAGTCATTACAACTGTCCTCTTACGGTACAGACATGAGGCATAAGGGTATTTCCTCCTTTTAAAACCACCGGCGTCGGCTTCGGTTCAATGGATTTGCCTCATTTTGCCGGCCGGCTTTTAATGTACGGACATACTCGGCAAGCAGCTCGCTGATCTCATTGGGCAGCGCGCCGAGTTCCTCGGCCGTTTGGATAAGTCCAGGGCAGTCTTCGTACCGCTCAGTGTCCAAGGCTTCCCGAAGATAGAGCAAAGCCGTGACTTTGAGCGTATCGTCCGCGGCCAATGGCCCCTCTTTGTTCCGAACAACAGTGCTATTACGCATGGTTTTCACCTCCTTCTCTTGTAGAAATCCCGTAGTCTTCGCTCCGCTCCCCGG
>MHGP01000004.1:219-12035 GCA_001805615.1 Omnitrophica WOR_2 bacterium RIFCSPHIGHO2_02_FULL_48_11 | reverse complement strand
GTGAAAATGTTGTGGCCTATCTGGATGAGGCTCAGCAGGCTGTGTTCCGTCGACGATTACAAGAAGCTTACGCTCAAACGACCTACAAGGAGGGTAAGGCCGCTTTGCTGCAATTGCATCAGGAACTTGAAAAAGTTAATGCCTCAGCAGCCAACAGCTTGCAGGAAGGATTGGAAGAAACACTGACGATCCATCATCTGGGTTTGTCGCCGGAGTTGGCTAAGAGCTTAAGCACGACCAATTGTGTCGAAGGGGTTATGTCCTTGTTGGGCAGTTATACCGACAAGGTCGACCGCTGGCACAACAGTGACCAAGTTTTACGCTGGACGGGTATGGGGCTGATGGACATCGAGCCTCGGCTCAATCGTATCCAGGGACACAGGTATTTGAAAGTTTTAAGATATAAACTTCAAGAGATTATTGACCAGCGATTAAACAAAGAATCTGAAATTGATGAAACGAAAATTGAAAAGGTCTCACTGGTCGAAGTGACCGGAAATCGTTGAATAGAGGGCATTTTGGATGACAAAAATCGCGGAGAATCCTGCAGAATTTCAACTAAAAAAAGCATTGCGCCCTCCAATACCTTCGTGACCAGACGGACTTTTAAGCATCCGCTTCCACTTTTCAACGTCTTTTCTTTGTTTTTCAATTCTTGGATTGTAAACCTTTTTAAATTCTGGATGTTCATGGACTTCAGGGCAGGAGGTCATGATGGCTATAGAAATAGATTATTCCAAAGAAATTCCAAGTTTTTTTTCAATATCTAATTGGATATTATATTTCTTCTCTGTCTTAGTACAAAATTGACTTAAATGATTTACAAGATCGGAAAATTCTTTTACCTTATTAAGAAGATAGATACAAAAATCAGAATCAACATCATTCTCGACAAAAGCAAGAAATTCGTATGTGTCTTTATAGCATTCAAGTTCACATTTCTTTTTTTCCACAGAATCCCCCACTTTAGAGATATTCATTAAGTGGTTGTTAAAGGCTTCATAATACTTCTCTGAGAGTTCTGAAATTTTATGTAATTTAAAATCTTCTTCCCAAAGCTTTACGTTTTCTTCAAGCTTGCCTATATCTGTTTTGTATTTCTTAATTATTTTTTGGGGGTTTATTGTTTGGGTAGACATTGCTCGCTCCTTGCTATTTTTTATTTGCTTAGAGTATACCATGGCGTATGTACGTATGGAAGGGTAATTTTGGGATATATTTTATCGTTAAAATAAGCTGAAACAAGCGCAAAACCGCCAATTCATAAAATCTCTACGTAATTCATTTCTTTTCTATAAAATTCATTTTACCTCTTGACAAGAAATGAAAAAATATTCATACTATGAATTATGAAAGATCAATCCTATCTTCCCCCAGAAGCAAAAGCATACACCGCATTTCTTGCATGGCTTGATGAAGGCAAGAAAGTTTGGTCTATTTTCGATGAAGAAGGGGTACCCGTCCCTTCTACTTTAAAACGTGCGCTCAGCGATGTAAATTCGAGTTCCAAGAATCAAGTGAGGAGAACGCCTGTACGTGAACCTGAAAAACCCGAAATGCCTCCCCAGGCGCATGAAGATTGGCTTTGGATTGAAGTAAAAGATGCTTCACTTAGAACATTAGTTTTGGCTATTCTAAACGAAGGGAAAAGCTTGCCTATTAAAGACATTATTAAACGAGTTAAGCAAATCGACCCTAATGCCAACGAAGGAAGTATTTATAATATAGGATCTCAGGAAGAGAAAATGCAAAAAACAGATGAGGGTTGGTGGAGATTGCAAGACGGGGTGGAAGCACCAATCCTATTTAAGAACCATATTTGGGCTCCGGCTGATCTTTTTCAAAAACAAGACTTAGCGGCTTTCCGAAGAATGGCGGTAAGGCATTTATTGGCAATAAGTTCCGATGGCTTACAGATTATGCAAGTTTATCGACAATTAAAGGATGCGGATTGGTTAAGAACTCCGAAATCGAAAGACCTTATTAAAGCTGATCTCTTAATAATGAAAAAGGAGAAAAGAGTTAAAACTTTAGGACATTCAAAAAAATGGACTTTAATCAACAAAGTTAGTTAACCAACAACAAAGGAGCGGCGCCATGAAACGATCAGAATATGGGCTGGCTCGGCAGTCCGAAGAAACAAAAGGGGCTAACGAAATAATCTTTTAGAGGGATCTTCGTTAGCCCGCCCGAGACTACAGCAAAGGGCTCTCCTTGCGGAGGGCCCTTTCTTTTATGCCTTAATTATATACTCTCGACGGTAAATGTCAAGGGTAAATTAATATTCTTGAGAGATCAAAAATAAAATAGTTAATAAATGATATTAAATGTAATATTATGCAATAAAATGCAATCTATTGCACTATCACAAAACACAGCGCGATCTGCATGATGATATTTGTATAAATCCCCGCCACAATATCATCCAGCATAATTCCCGCACCGCCGCCGCGTTCTTCCAATTTATTGATCGGATAAATTTTAAACATATCAAAGGCCCGAAAAAGAAAGAACGCCGTCCACATGACCGCGGGTGTCGCCGGCAGCATAAAAAAAGCGATCATCCCTCCCACCACTTCATCGATCACGACACAGGAGGGGTCCTTCTTTCCTACAGATTTTTCCACCTCACCGCTGGCCCAAAAACCAATCACTGTCAAGGCAGCCAGCACAAACACATAGATCCGGTAATCTGCCCCTAACCACAAAAACAGCGCCACACTCGCCCCGCTGGCGATCGTTCCGGAAGCAAAGGGAAAATATCCCAAATAAAAAAACGTTCCAAATAATTTTGCCACGAGATCAAGCATGTTTGTGCTTTCGCTTATTCCCAAAATACTGTACACCCGAATAGACCGTTAAAATGACCGCCACCAGCATCAATACCAAGATCGTCGAATGCCACAAAGAAAAATCCTGCGGGGTCCACCGGGAAGACAGTACGGACTTTTCCAGGATGATAAAAAGCAAAATCACCGAAACAGCGACCATCTGGGAGACCGTTTTGTATTTACCGGCTTTTTCTGCCGCAATCACTCTTCCTTTACGCATCGCCATGAGCCTCGATCCGGTCACCACCACCTCCCGTACAAAAATGATCAAGAACATCCACTCCGGGACCAGCTCCATCTGCATAAAAATAAAAAATGCCGCCAGGATAAGAAATTTATCCGCGATCGGATCCATGATCACCCCAAAATTGCTGAACACCTTATGCTTTTTGGCGAAATACCCGTCGTAATAATCGGTTAAAGAAGCCAAAAAGAAGATGACCGCCGCGGTCACGACTCCGGTTAGACTTTCTTGAGTAATAAAGATCACGAAGAATACCGCCAGCACAATCCGCAGGACCGTTAAAATATTGGGCAACCGACTCATACCGCTTCTCCCGTCAGGTCATATTCATAGGCATCCAAAATTTTGACCGTGACAAATTCCCCTAGGCGCAACTTTTCCGACGAATGCACATACACCAGACCGTCCACTTCCGGCGCATCATATTCGCTGCGTCCCAAAAATATCTGCTCATCGCCCTGCTGCTTTTCCTCGACCAGGACCCTTAATGTCCGCCCGATATATTGCTGCTGCAGCGACCTGGAAATTTTCTGCTGCTCCCGCATCAGGATATTCATACGCTCTTTTTTTATTTTGTCCGAAACCTGACCAGGGAGCGCATACGCCGCCGTTCCCTCTTCTTGGGAATAAAGAAAAACACCGACCCGCTCGAAACGGTAATCTTTAACGAATTGCAGCAGTTCCTGAAAATCCTTATCGGTTTCTCCGGGAAGCCCGGTGATAAAAGTCGTGCGCAGACTCCCTTGCGGGATCTCTCGACGAAGTTTCTGGATCAGCTCCAGCGTCCCTTGCGTCGTAATATTGCGGTTCATGCTCTTTAAAATATGGTCGCTGATATGCTGCAGCGGCATATCGATGTATTTACAGATTTTTTCCTCATGAGCCATCACCTCAATCAATTCATCCGTCATGTGCGCCGGGAAGGCATAGAGCAAACGGACCCACTGAATATTCTTGGTCACCCGGATGATCTCCTTCAAAAGCTGCGCCAGTTTTTTCTCCCGGTAAATATCCATGCCGTACGCCGTGATATCCTGGCCGATAATGCTGATCTCCTTAACACCCCGCGCGTCGAGCTTTTGCACTTCCGCCACCACCGATTCTATCGTGCGGGAAAGGAATTTTCCTTTGATCTTGGGGATGGCACAAAAACTGCATTGATTGAAACAGCTCTCGCAGATCTTGACATAAGCGAAGTGATCCGGGGTCAACGAAACCTGCTCCAATAAACGGTCTTTTTGGATCGTCGGCGTACCGACAAAGGCGTCGACCTCCTTAAATTCTTTGGCCAACTCTGCGCCGTAACGCTGCGCCAAACATCCGGCCACAATGACCTTCTTCAATTTTCCCTGTTTCTTTAATTCAATAAGGTCCAAAATCGTATCAATGGATTCTTGCCGCGACTCTTCGATAAACGAACACGTGTTGACAATAGCGATGTCGGCCTGCTCTACCTCGACGATCTTATGCCCTTTTTTCTTTAATCCGCCGAGCATTGTCTGGGAATCGACGAGATTGCGGGCACAGCCCAGATTGATCAGCCCCACTTTCGCGCCTTGCGACAAGCGCTGCCGTTTAAAATCATCCGTCGTTTCGATGACTGTCTTCGCTTTTTTATTTTTGCGGGCCGGGGAGATCATAATTGATTTGTCCTTGAGGGGAATTACTTCTTAACAGACAGGCCGTCTTTGGTCACGATCAATTTCCGGGCGAGGCGGTCGGATTTTCCCAAAGAACCGATGAGTTTTCCGTTAAGCTCAAACTCGAGTTCGTTGAGATTTTTTCCTGAAAGTTCAATTCTTTCTTTGGCGGTCCACGACTCGACAGCGCCGCGGCCTAAGGCAGATTGAAAAACAACGACCCCGTCCACTTTGACCTGCAGCCAACTGTTCTTTTTGGCACGAACAGTAAGACTGACGACCTTTGTCTCCACAGGCGCTGCCTGGGAAGAAGTCTGCGCTTGCGGCTCAGGCTTAGGCTCAGCCTTGGGCTCTGGTTTCGGCTCAACAGGCTTCAGCTCGGACTTTGGCACGGGTTTAGGTTCAGCCACCGGCGCCGCGGCCGGGGCAGCAGCCTTAGATTCAGCTTTCTTCACTGTCGGCTTACTCTGCGGCAACTTTTTCTTTTCTTGATTAACCTTTGGCTTTATTTGTTCCCGCGGAACCACCTTGACAAGATTGCTTTTTTGTTCAAACCGCAGCTTGGGAGGTTTCGGAAAAAGCCAATGCCCTAAGCCGGAAACGATCTTAACAAAAACAAATAACACTAAAATAGCGCCCACCAGGACAATAGCTTGCTGAACTTTTTCATTAGAAAGAAACGCCGGCAGATTACTCGACGCATCGTAGCGTAAGGGAACTTTTTTGAGCGGGCTCATGGGAGAATTGCCCGCCGGGCTTGGAGGCCGTTTGATTTCTTTGGGCCGGTCCGCGATATCATCCTGGACATGGATACCCAAATACTGCGAATACATTTTTATAAAACCTTTATAGTAAAACGTGGACAGGGTCCGGACCGTATACCCTTCCTCAATAGCCCTTAAGGCATCCATGGGAATTTTCGTTGCCTCATGAACTGTCTCCAGCCGAATCGCACGCGATTCCCGGGTCTGCTTGAGGACAGCGCCTTTATGTGTTATTGGATTGTCCATTGTCACCTTTACCCATATTTTTAAGAAGCCAATCTTCCCGATCGATCAAAATATCCCGCGGCTTACTTCCGCAATACGGGCCGATCAAACCTTCTTGCTCCATCATGTCGATGAGACGCGCGGCCCGGGAATACCCCAAGCGCAAACGGCGCTGCAGAATAGACGTCGAGGCCTGGTTCGTTTCCATGATCAATTTCACCGCCTCGTCATAAAAATCATCTTTTTCATCATCAACACTTGTCATGCTGCTGGGCCGGTGCTGCAAAATCGATTCATTATAGTCCGGGTCTTGTTGCTTCTTGATAAATTCCATGACCCGCTGGATCTCGGGATCTTTAAGAAAACTGCATTGGCCGCGCACGGGTTTTGCATCTCCCGGCTTCATAAAAAGCAGGTCTCCGCGGCCCAAAAGATTTTCTGCGCCGTTCATATCAAGAACGGTGCGCGAGTCGACCTTGGAAGCGACCTTAAAAGAAATACGTGCCGGAAAATTGGCCTTGATAACACCCGTGATAACGTCCACCGAAGGACGCTGTGTCGCCAAGATCAAATGGATACCAACGGCCCGGGACAACTGCGCCAGACGGGTGATCGCACTTTCAATGGTTTTTGCCGCCACCTGCATAAGGTCCGCCAGCTCGTCGATGATCACGACGATATAAGGCATCGTGAGGCCTTTGGCATGATATCCTTTAATATTGCGCACGCCCTCTTTCGACAATGTCGTATAACGGGATTCCATTTCGCTCACGACCCAGTTGAGGGCCGACGCAACTTTTTTATAATCCGTTACCGCCGGACACAGGCAATGTGGCAGGCCGTTGTACTGCGTCAACTCAACCATCTTAGGGTCAACCATCAAAAATTTTACCTGATCCGGAGACGCATGGAACAGCATCGACATGATCAAACTGTTGACGCATACGGTTTTTCCCGAACCAGTGGTCCCGGCGATCAGCAAATGCGGCATCTCCGTCAAGTCCGCGATAATGGGTTTACCAGCGATATCTTTGCCGATGGCCAAAGTTAAGCGAGATTCCGAATTAATAAAATCACTGTGTGAAATAACATCCTTAAGATACACCGATGCCGAAGCCCCGTTGGGGACTTCAATACCGACCCGGTTTTTCCCGGGGATCGGGGCCACGATCCGCACCGACGGAGCTTTCAACGCTAAGGCAATGTCATCCGCCAAAGTTATAATCCGCTGCACCTTAACACCCGGAGCCGGCTCTAATTCATATCGGGTAATGACCGGTCCGCGCTCGATATCCGCCACTCGCACGCTCACATTAAAATCCGACAATGTTTCTTCAAGAATTTTTGCGCCGGCGACCAAATTATCTTCCAGCCGACTTGAGGAAATAGCCGGCGGATCATCCAACAGATCCGGCGAAGGGATCTGATAATTACCCACCACCTTAGGCTTCTCCTGAATCACCGCCGCCTCTTCTTTAGGAGGCGTGGCAATATGAATCTTCGGCTTTTCAATTTTTCCCGCGACCGATTTAGGAGCAAAGAGTTTTTGTATCGGGGCAGCCGGCTCTTCAGCGCTTTTAATATTTTTGATAAGAGGTTTAACGCTTTCCTTTTCTTTCAGCCAGGCCTTGGTCTTCTCATTAATGCGTGCATTCTTTAACTCAGGCCGCGGCGGAAATTTGAATGGGGTCGAAGGGATCTTGGTTTGTACTTTTCCGTGAAATTTCACCAAAAATGCCCGGAAAGATTCAACACACTTAAGAACGATCGGCGATATTAAAAATTCTCCGATGACAATCATGGTGAGCGAGGTGATGGTTAGCAGAATAATCGAGGCCCCGGTGCGGCCGGAATATTGCAGCAGAAAATCGGAAAGGACAAACCCGATGACCCCGGACCTTTGAAACCGGTACGTTTCAGCGTTGGGTCCGAACAAACTGAAGAGCCCGCTTAACGAGCAGAAGAGAATAACAATGCAAATTAATTTGGCCAGAGAAAAATTCAGATCGCGGGAGGCAAACTTATTCCAGCTCCAAAGGGATAAAAAGACAGCCGGGGCATAAGCGCTGTAACCAAAAATAAAGAACAACGCCCCAGCCATATAAGCTCCGACAATGCGGACCAGATTATGCGCTGGGACATTCGGATGAGACGTGTACCAGGGAAGATCTTCGGGGACAAAGGAAACAAGGCTAGCCAACAAGATCAAACTTGCCGCTAAGATGAGGATCGCCTTTATTTCATTAACGTGTTCATGTTTCATTCTCGGCTTGCTTTTTGCTTAAGTTGACACGTTTCATTTCGTCGACTTCGATTAATTTGACCTTGAATGCATCACCAACTTTCACCACCGAGTTAACATCTTTGACAAAAGTATTGGATAATTCTGAAACGTGAACCAAACCTTCCCGTCCGGGCAGGTATTCACAAAAAGCGCCAAAGTTCATGATCCTTTTAACTTTCGCGTTATATATTTTACCAATTTCCGGCTCTTCCGTCATGCCTTTTATGAAAGAAATTGCCTTCTCTCCGGCCTGCTTCTCCACGGAGGCAATCACGACTTTACCGGTATCATCGATATCGATGGAAGTCACACCGGTCTCTTCGATAATTTTCTTGATCACTTTGCCGCCGGGACCGATCACTTCGCCGATTTTTTCCGGACTGATCTGGCAGGTGAAAACTTTGGGCGCATATTCCGAGATCTCGCTCTTCGGTTTGGCGATCGTGGCGTGCATTTTATCCAGAATAATCAAGCGCGCTTCCTTGGCCTGCTCCAAAGCCTGCGAAAGCAAATCTAAACTGATCTGCTGAATTTTCAAATCGAGCTGGATCGCCGTGATTCCCTTGCGTGTCCCGGCGACTTTAAAATCCATATCGCCAAAGTGATCTTCCAAACCCATAATATCCGTTAAGAGAACGGCCTTTGCTCCTTGGGTGATTAACCCGACGGATATGCCGGAAACCGCGTCTTTAATCGGCACACCTGCGTCCATCAAAGCCAAACTGCTCGCGCAAACCGTAGCCATGCTGGAAGAACCGTTAGATTCTAAGATTTCAGACACGATACGGATAGTATAAGGAAACTCATCCTTGGTGGGAAGGATCGCTTGCAAGGCCTTTGCCGCCAAGGCACCGTGCCCGATTTCTCGTCGGCCCGGCCCGCGCATCGGTTTTGTTTCACCAACGCTAAAGGAAGGAAAATTATAATGCAGCATAAAACTTCTATAGGTCGTCCCGTCGAGGGCCTCGACCAGCTGTTCATCCATTTTGGTACCCAAGGTAATGACCGCTAAACTTTGGGTCTGCCCGCGGGTGAATAAACTCGAACCATGCGTTCGCGGCAGAACATCTACTTCAGCGGATAACGTGCGGATATCTTTAAGCCCGCGTCCGTCTGCCCGACGATTTTCCTCAAAGACCATGCGCCGGACCTCATCATATTCGATTTGACCAAACAGCATTTTGATCTGCTCCGCCGTTGGTTCTTTATCATCCTGCTTGTACGCCTCAAAAACGCTCATGTCGCTGGTCAAATCATCTAAAATTTCATCAAGGGCGTCTTGACGATCTCCTTTTTCCGCAATGCTGTAGGCCTTCATCAAACGAGTCTTGGCCAATTCCCGTACCTTATCCATCAAAGCGACATTCTTTTGACTCAACGACACCTTTGTCTTAGGCTTGCCAATCTCTTTGCGCAATTGGTTCTGCATCTGTGCAACCGGCAGCAGGGCGTCAAATGCCACCTTAAAAAGTTCGCGGATTTTACCCTCAGGGATCTCCAGCGCTTCGCCTTCAATCATGATGACCCCTTCTTTGCGGCCCGCAACCACAAAATCTAAAGTACTTTCTTCCCGCTGTTTATAGGTCGGATTAACCACAAATTCCCCGTTGATAAGACCCACCCGCACCGCGCCGATGGGACCGTCAAAGGGGATATCCGAAACCATCAAACACGCCGAAGCTCCTACAAGAGCCATGACATCCGGATCATTATCTCCATCGTGGCTCAGCACCGACGCCACCACCTGAACTTCATTAAATAGGCCCTCCGGGAACAAAGGCCGAATGGGCCGATCAATCAAACGCGACGTTAAAATCTCTTTTTCCGTTGGACGCCCTTCTCTTTTAAAGAAGCCACCGGGGATGCGGCCTGCCGAATAAGTTTTTTCCTGGTATTCCACCATCAACGGAAAAAAATCGATCCCAACTCTGGGTTTCTTGGACATACACGCCGCCACCAAAACAACCGTCCCGCCGCAGGTCACCGTAACCGCTCCGTTGGCTTGTTTAGCTAATTTACCGCTTTCAATAATTAAATTCTGGGCCCCGAAGGGAATTTCAATACGCCCTGTATTCTCCATGGATAACCTCACTTACGCAGATTAAGTTTTTTGATTGTTTCTTCGTATTTTGGGAGATCACTTTTTTTCAGGTAGGCCAAAAGGCGGCGCCTTTTGCCAATCATCATGAGAAGCCCTCGGCGGGAATTAAAATCTTTACGATGAGATTGGAAATGCTCTGAAAGATAATTGATCTTTTCCGTCAACAGCGCTATTTGAACCGCTGGTGACCCTGTGTCCTTGGCATGAACCTTAAAATTGCCGATAACCTCTGTCTTCTTTTCCTTCACTAAAGCCACTCCTGTATCCTCCCGTCATTTTCCGCATTCCATTTATTTATAAGAAATGCCGAGGCTCGCCCCGTTTAAAATTTTTTGGGCGGCCTTTAACATGATTCGTCTTAAATTTGTGCAATAGTATACTATCAGTATATGTAATAGTCAAGTTTTTCAATAACTTAGGACAAACTGCCCCCGCAGATGAGATTGTAAACTGAGATTGTAAACTTTTGGTTGCCCTGGGCAAGTTTTCCCAATATACTTATAGTGTATGAGCAAAGCTCCTGGTCTTCTTTCAATTTTTGTCGGGGTCGTCTGGGTGGCCATTTTATTCTTCAGCTTTATTTATGGCCTCAAAAAGACATTTAAACAGCCGCCCCGCGATGACAGCCATTCAGCCGCAAAACTCCTGGAAGAACAGCGTCAGCGGACTGCCGATCTCGCTGAACAGCAAAAACGCCTTATGGAAGACCGTAAATCCCGGCTGCGCGATATGCAAAAAAGATAGAACTCCTTATGAAAAGTTTTTTACTCATTCTTATTCTGGCTGCACTGGCGGCAACTTTTTTGTTCAAGATTGCCTCCCGCAAACCGCAACAATCCCCGGCTGCAACAGAACAATCTTGGTCGAGCGATATCGAAAAAAAATTCCTTCCCGCAGAGACATCCTCTTCTCCTTCTCAAGCAGAGTTGCTCAAAGCACGGCAGCGCCAACTCGACGCAGAACGCCGCAAAGCTTACAGCGACAGCAATTATTTCCAGAATCAATAAAGTTAAATCAAGGGATTGAAACCGGCGGGCTAAGTGTGATCGCGGGCCTGCAGAATGCGCTTGGTCATTTCCTCCTCATACAATTTATGAATGGCAGTTAATTCTTTTTTGCCGAGAAAAAAAACGACCGCTTTTTCTATGGCCCCTAAACGTATTTTTAAATAGAGATATTCTTTATTAAAAACTCCCCGCTGCGGATCGGCAAACTTCTCGGACAAAGCTGACATCTCTTTTTTGTTCATGTATTCTTCAAATTCTTTGATGGGCCCGTCCAAATCACTGCGCATCTTCCCTTTTAACGACTTAAGCTCATCGGCGATGAAGTCATCCACCGTCAGTTGGGTGAACTTCCGTTCAACGCGTTCAAACGATTCTTTCGTCGTCTTATAGCACCAGATAAGATACCGGCGGATGAGTTTTTTCTCGTAAGAAGTGAATTTTTGCTTTTCGGTCATTCTAAAAACTGTTCCAATAGGTACGGCCTTGAATGTTGAAAACCGTATTTTGCCTCATATTATCGATTTGATCGACGAGGGCATAGTCAAGACTGCGTTCCATGGCTCCCCGGAAGGGACCGCTGGGCCCCAAAAAGAAAATGATCCCGACGATAACCGTCACGGCCATAACCACGTATTCAACAAAATTCTGTCCGTTTTGATTGTTTTTGAGCTGTTGTAACATCGTTTCGTCCTCTGGTTAAAATATATCACACCCTCCGGG
>MHGP01000004.1:0-94 GCA_001805615.1 Omnitrophica WOR_2 bacterium RIFCSPHIGHO2_02_FULL_48_11 | reverse complement strand
TCAATCTGCAAAGAGCGGATCGTTTGCTGAAAATCCGTGGTGTTCCCTTTAACGCGGATCCGCTCGCCGACTTTGATCTGGCCATGCGTGACTT
>MHGP01000003.1:4969-12093 GCA_001805615.1 Omnitrophica WOR_2 bacterium RIFCSPHIGHO2_02_FULL_48_11 | reverse complement strand
GGTATTTTTATCCCTTGCTGATGATCGGCGGGGTCATGCCCTGGAGTTTATTTCTGATTCCCACGGCCGGGCTGGTTTATCGGCTGTTTACGACTTCCACCGAAAATCGCGACCGCTTTGCTTTTCTTTTATTTTGGATCGTCGCCACGTATTTATACGTTCAGCCGGCGCATTCCAAATTGGCCAGCTATATTTTCCCGGTCTTTCCGGCGATAGCGATACTGATCGCGTATTCTTTAGAAAGAATATTGGAAGGCGACGTTGAGAAATTTTTTAATAAAATGGCGGAAAGCATCGGTTATCTTATGGCGGCGGTTTTTGCGGGGATGGGGATCGCGGCTATCGTTATGGCCAAGAAATATTCAAGTTATGTCCCTGACATGCTGCCGGTTTATGTTTTTGCGGGTGCGGCTCTTTTATGGGCGGGTGCTTTAGCGCTGGCATCTGCAAAAAAACGCTATGGGACGCAGCTGGCGATCAATGCCTCGTTCACGTGTCTTATTTTGCTGGTGATGTTTTCCAGCCGGCCTTCGATTGAACCTTGGGTGTCCTGCAAGGATATCAGCCTGGTCCTGAATAAGACAGATCAGTCGCCGACGACACTTTTGACGAGTAAATTTTATGTCCGGGGGGTCCGTTTTTACACGGACCGCAAGGTCGCGGTGATCAATATCAACGGGAAAGGTTTTTTTAGCCCGCATCCCATTCCTTTTTTAAACACGGACGAAAAAGTTCTTAGTTTCTTGGAACAACAGCCGGTCACTTATGGTATAGTGAGAAAAAATGATTTGGGCGATCTGTATAGGATCACGGCTGATGGGTACCATCTCCAGGAACTGGACGACATCGGCGGGAAACATTTGATCAAGATCGAGAAAAAGTCTTAAACGGTACGTTATCAGGGAGAATAGCGTGGGTAAAGCCGACACATCTTTAAAACAAGAGCAGGAAAGATTTGAGCTGATCTTTGAGAATTCACCGGTGGCGATCTGGGAAGAAGACCTGTCGGCCTTGATCCGCTTGCGCGAGGATCTGAAGAAACGCACCGTCACCAATCTCCGCAAATATCTTTTGGAACATCCGGACCTTATCCGGCAGACTTACCAGGAAATCAAGATCCTCAACATCAATCGTGCGGCGCTGCAAGTGACCGGCGCTGAGACCAAAGAACAGCTCGTTGCCAACTTGGGAAAGTTTTTCACAAAAGAATTAAGCCATGTCCTGGTGGATAAATTTGTCGCGCTTTTACAGGGGAAGCAGTTCTTTCAGGCAGAGTTGAAGGTCAGAAGTTTTCGCGGGAAGGTCTACGATGCGCTTCTTAAAGTATCGATCCCTGCCGAATATGTCAAAACACTGCGTCATGCGATTGTGACCCTTGAAGATATCACCGAATCCAAAAAGATGGAGCGGCATCTGCGCAATTTGGCGCAGGTGGACAGTTTGACCAAGCTTTACAACCACCGCACGATTATTCAGCGCCTGGAGGCGGAATTTGCCCGCGCCAAACGTTATGGCTCGAGCCTCTCGGTCATGATGATTGATGTGGACCATTTTAAAGTCATCAACGACGCCTATGGCCATCAAAAGGGGGATCAGATTATTCGTCGAGTGGCGGCGGCCCTTAAAAAAAGTATCCGTCAGGTGGATGTGATCGGCCGTTACGGCGGGGATGAATTTTTTATCATCTTGCCGGAGACTAAAGCGCAGAATGCCAAGACCGCCGCGGCACGTATTCAAAATATTTTTGCCACAAAAGGTTTTATCATCCGCGCCAACACCGCCGTCAAGGTCGCCCTCAGTATCGGCATCAGTGGTTTTCCTGCCAACAATGTCAAAGAAGCCAAAGATTTGATTACCCGTTCTGACAATGCCATGTATGCGGCTAAGAAGGCCGGCCGTAACCGGATCGTCCTTGGTTAAAATTCCCGTAAAATTTCCGCGTGCATTTTTTCGTAGTAATGATTGACAACATTTGAGCGCCGTCCGATAATATAATCGAAATGGTGCGGTACAGAAACATACGTATCGAGTAAGAAGGCCGTCGGAAATAGCAATTTCCCGCGGCCTTTTTTTTGCAATACGGCGTACCGCAGCACGAAAAGGAGGGACTCGGGGATGACAAAAGGTAAAGTCAAATGGTTTGATAACAAGAAGGGTTATGGCTTTATTCTTCCGGAGGATGGAAAGGACGTTTTCGTGCATTACTCGGTGATTCAGCAGGATGGTTTTAAAACATTGAATGAGGGGCAGGATGTCGAGTTTGAAGTGATTAATACCGACAAGGGAGAGCAAGCCAAGAACGTTGTGAAAGTAGCTTAGAAAAATTCCCGTTTTGCGCGCCGACACCGACGATTTATTTTTAAAAGCCTGTCTTTAAAAGACAGGCTTTTCTTTGTAAGGCAATTGACTTATCGGCGATTAAACGATAGGCTATTCCATTATGAGTTTGGGTAAAAAGACAAATATTTATGAGTTGGTCCTGGTGGGGGATGCCGACCGGCCCGGATTGCCGGAGATCATGCGGGGTGTCCTGGTCAATGCCGGGTTGCAGGAAAAGGATGTGATCGAATCGCGCATTGACGGGCGGATTTCCGTCTCAAGTTACTTCAATGTGAAAAGAAATGCGCAAAAAATTGAGGCAAAGATCCGCGCCGGCCGTCTTAACAAAGTTGCCGTCCGGCTGCGGCGGTTAGAGAGCCGCGATTGGCAAAATAAATGGAAAGAAGATTTTCGTCCCTTTCGCTTGACCCGGCGGATCGATGTGGTCCCGACGGCTTACCGGCACAGTTACCGGCCGAAGGGGAGGAAAAAGATCTATATCGACACCGTACTTGCCTTTGGTACCGGGTTGCATGAAACCACCAGCTTTATGGCAAAATTGATCGAAGAGACGGCGGGAAAGTTTAAGAATTTTTTAGACGTGGGGACCGGCAGCGGAATTTTGTCGCTCGTGGCCGCGTTTAACGGAGCGGAAGCGGTCTGGGCGATCGATATCGATAAATCCTGCGTCGAAGTCGCGCAAGAAAATTTCAAGGCCAATGCCTACTCCTCCGCTCAACTTAAGGTGGCGGATGTGGGTGTCTGGAAAACAAACCAACAGTTTGATTTTGTCGCGGCCAATTTGATCTCCGATGATCTGATCCGTTTAAAGAAAAAGATATTTTCTTTGGTCAAGCCGGGCCAATATCTTGCCCTTTCCGGAATTTCACTGGAAAATTTTTCCAAAGTTAAAAAAGCCTTTGCCGCCTTGCCGCTTCGCTGTGTGCAGATCAGGCAGGGCAGTCGGTGGGCGGCGGTTCTGTATCAGCGTACACAAAGAAAAACGAGGACTTGATGCGCACGGAGAAAGAATTAAGATCCCAAATGCAGCAGTTGGGTGTGAGCGAGAGCGACTTGGAAGAAACGTTTGTCCATTCCTCGGGGCCGGGCGGGCAGAATGTGAACAAGGTCGCGACCTGCGTTCTGCTGCAGCATACTCCGACGGGTATTAGAGTCAAATGTCAAAGCGAACGCTCCCAGATTCTGAACCGCCTGCAGTCCCGCTGGCTTTTGCTCGAAAAGCTGGAGCAGCAAAGAAGGCAAGCGGCTTTAAAGATTATTCATGATCGTGAAAAGCGCCGTCGTCAAAGGCGTAAACGCTCGGCTCTGGCGAAAGAAGAAATGCTGCGGAAAAAGCGTCTGCATTCCGATAAAAAAGTTTTTCGCCGAAAAGTCAATCTGCATAAAACAGGAGAACTCTAGGGATCATGGGGTTAAGTTTTGCCAAAGGCCGTATTTGTTTTAACCGTCAAGAATTCGCCGGAAGTTTTGGCGATATCGGGACGGACTTTCCTTTGATCGTCAGCCTTATTCTGGTGTGTGGATTGGATCCGGCGAGTGTTTTGACCATGTTTGGTCTTATGCTTATTTTGACAGGGACCATTTATAAAATTCCTATGCCGGTACAGCCGCTCAAGGCTATGGCCGTGATTGCCTTGACCCAAAAACTCAGCGGCAATGTGCTTTATGGCGGCGGACTTGCTATCGGGTTGGTGATGTTGTTTTTATCCGCCAGCGGATTGATTAACTGGATAGCACGGATCGTACCGACGACGGTCGTGCGCGGGATTCAATTCGGTTTGGGGATGCAGTTAGCCACGTTGGCGCTTAAAGAGTATGTCCCGTCGGCCGGGATCAGTGGATATCTTTTAGCGTTGATAAGCTTTGTTTTAGTTGTTTCCTGTTTAGAAAATAAACGTTATCCGGCAGCCTTGCTCATTATCGGTCTGGGGCTTATTTATGCTTTGGTCATGAAAGTAAAAATGGGAGCGCTTATCCAGGGGATCGGCGTGCGTCTCCCGCAACCGTACGTTCCCAGTTCGCAGGATATTGTGACGGGTTTTTTTATGCTGGCCATCCCGCAGCTGTGCTTGTCGGTCGGGAACTCCATTTTGGCGACGAAACAGATCGTCCAAGACCTTTTCCCGGAACAGAAACTTACCGTCAACAAAATTAGTTTTACATATTCTTTGATGAATATTATTGCTCCGTTCTTTAGCGGGATCCCGGTGTGCCATGGGTCAGGCGGGATCGCCGGTCATTATACGTTTGGGGCACGGACCGGCGGGTCGGTCATTATTTATGGCGGCCTTTATATTGTCTTGGGAGTTTTTTTGAGCGGCAGCTTTCAGGAAGTCATCCAACTGTTCCCGCGTCCGATCTTGGGAATCATTTTGTTTTTTGAAGGGCTTGCCCTGATAAAGCTTCTCGGTCATTTGCAAAATTCCAAGGTTGATTTCTTGATTGCTTTGATGGTAGGATTGATAGCTGCCAATCTTCCGTACGGGTACTTGGTGGGATTGGTTTTAGGCACGTGTGTTTTTCATCTGGTGGATAAAAAGATTATCAAATTGCGGTAGCGATGATTCGTAAAAATTTTTTTATTTATTCCATTATCAGTTTTGGTATTCTAACGGTTTGTGCGTTCATTGCCCTGCCGTTCATTCAGGGGGAACCGCCGGGCCCCGGAGGATCTCAGCCGCAGAACCTTTCCCAATGGCACTATTATCAAGAGCTGTCCATGGAATGCCGTAAGACAGCGGCGGTAAGTTGCTGCATGGCCTCGGTGCGCCGGATGACTGCTAAGCAGGCCCAACTTGTGCCGGCGGAAGGATGTTCGGAGGGTTGGGGCAAGAATTCTTTAAAATGCGTCTCAAGCTATCAATGGTGTGAGCCGAAAGAATAAAAATTATAAAAGTTGTGTGGAGTTAATGGGGAGGTTACTGTGAAACATTCAAAAAGTAAACAAGCGACCGGTATGGTCGATACCAGTGTGAAAGAAATTTCCCGTCGGGTGGCCCGGGCCACGGCCACGCTTCAGCTGAGCCAGAAAGTGTTCCAGCTCTTGCTCAAACAAGGCTCGCCGAAAGGCAATGTTTTCGAGACGGCAAAGCTGGCGGGGATCATGGCGGCCAAATCAACCCCCCAGATGATCCCGCTCTGTCATCCTCTGGAGATCAATAAGGTCACGGTCAATTTTGTTGTGAATAAAAAAAAGTCGCAGATCATCGCCCAGAGTGAAGTGGCCTGCCTCGGCCGGACCGGTGTGGAAATGGAGGCCCTGGCCGCGGCTTCGATCGCCGTCTTGACCATTTACGACATGATGAAATGGGCCGGGCAGGATATGACCATGACGGATGTCATGCTGCTCCATAAAAGCGGCGGTAAAAGCGGCACGTATAACCGGCGTTAAAATTTTTTATGAATTCATCCAACCACGCGCGTACTCAATTTCCTCCACGATCAGCTTTTATCCTGCTCGGAGTTCTTCTGGCGGTGATCCTGGCCGCAGCTTATTATAATTTCTTCCGTCAATCGCAACGTCTGCAATATCAAATCTTCGATTTTACCGTGGTGGCTTCCTGGCAGGAGACCAAAAACGGGATCTACCGGGTCGACGCCAGGGGAAACGTCGAAAGCATGCTGCTTTCCAAAGATGCGTGGAAAGAATTGCAGTTATCGTTTGTTTTGCTCAACCCGCGGGACTGCGGGGTTATTTACAATTACCGTGATGCGGATAATTTTCATTTCATTTATTTCAACCGCGGCAGCGATGCCATTATTTTTGGGGAGAATAAAAATGGTCAACTGGCCGTTCTTAAAAAAGAAAAGTTCATTGATCTGCCGCTTTTGCGCTGCATTTTGAAAATACATTCCAACCAGGCTCAGCTGGCGGTGAACGGCCGGCCGTATTCACAGATGGACATCCCGGCGGGGCAAGGCAAGATCGGGTTGATGATCATGGACGCGAAAGGACCGGCGACGGTCTTTCGGAACATTTCTCTCTCGGGTAAAACGGTCAACGGGGAAAGCCTGTCCATTCAAAGCGATAGTGCGTCGTCCGCACCGGCGGGATGGTGGGGAGGGATGATTGGGCTGTTTGTCATGATGCTGGGTGTGAGCGTTTATTTGGCGCGCTGGTATATGCTGTATCGCCAAAATAAAACAGGGTCCTCGGAGGATAAAGAACCGGTGCATTTTTTCGCCGCGGCAGGCGTGCATCTGGGGATCGCGGCATTATTATTCTGGCCGTTCTTTTCCCGCGGAGAAATCTTGATTTCCAGCGCTGATAATTTTGGGGAAATTTTTCCGCTATTTTTTCTTTCCAAACATAATTTTTTAAATATTTTGGGCGGCGAATCACTGGCGCTGTGGAATCCGTACGCGCATAACGGTATTCCGTTCTTTTCGAATCACTGGAACATGCTGTACTATCCGCTGAATTGGCCGATCTTCTTTTTGCCGGACGCCCAGGTGATGACAGCGTTGACTTTTAAAATGTTTTTGGAAGTTTTTTTGTTAGGTGTTTGCGCGTACGGGTTTTTTAAAATCGAATTAAATTCGTCGCGCTGGGCGCTTTTTTCATCCGTGACCTGCCAACTGTGCTCTCTTTTGATCTTTACCCTAACGATCTTTCCCACCATCTCCTTATTTTTTGCCATGACATTTTATCTTTATATCGTTTGGTCTCTGGAGCAGCGGAAACTGCTTTGGAATTATCTTCTATTAACTTTTTCCATGGTGCTTGTTTTGACGTCGGCGAACACCGCCTTTACCCTTTACGGAGGGCTGGCGTTGGTGGTCCT
>MHGP01000003.1:0-4948 GCA_001805615.1 Omnitrophica WOR_2 bacterium RIFCSPHIGHO2_02_FULL_48_11 | reverse complement strand
TGTCTGGGCGCAGGATCGTCGGCAAATATGGGTTCAGGGCGGGACGATCGGGATGGCCGCGGTAACCGCTGTATTGATCAGTGCGGTGCGGATCCTACCTTGCATCGCCGGGGTCATGGACAGCAATCGGATCGTTGAAAATTATTATACGATCCAAGACCGCATTCCGCTGGTCATGCGCTTATTCTTGCCGGAGATGACCGGCTGGCTGGGAAGCAATTCGCTGAATGCCCTCACCTCCAGCAATTTGAATTTTGCGTCGAGATGGCTGGATCTCCCGTCGAATTCGCAAAACGCCTTTTTTGTTTATTTTGGGATCATCGCCGGATTATTTCTTCTGCTCAATATTTTCATTAAAACGGAAGGGCGGCATACATTTTGGAAAATTTATGCCTTTGTCACCATTGCGTTGGGGCTCATGATCCAACCGCTGTGGGGAACTTTTAACATCCTGCTTTTTCCGTTCAACCATTACAGCTATTACATCATTCTTTTGCCGATCGGCGTGTGCGCGCTTATCGGGTACACGGGTCAGTATCTGGAAAATAAAAATTTTCGTTTCTCAGAAATGGCTCCGCGTTTGAGCTTGGGCGTGCTGGTCATCCAGATTTATTTGCTGGTGCTGTTCACGTATTTGTTCCCGGTGGTAACCGTTTATACAAAGTGGATACTGCTGGTCCTTTTGGCAGGCTTTATTTTTTATAAGAGGGGAGGAGAAGGGTTCAATGCGGGTCGGCAGCTTCTCATCGGGGCAGTGCTGGGAGTGAGTTTTTTCTTCATCAGCACGGTGCTTTTTATAAAGCCGCTTCCTAAAAAAGAGGTCATTACCCCGTTCTTTTTGATCCCGGTGCTGGAAGTTCTTATCATGATGCTTCTGGCGACCTATCTTTATGAAAATTATTTAAAAAATAAAACGTTTAAGCTAAGGAAATCATGGGTGGTTTTCTGCGTCACGGTGCCGGCATTCGCCGGTTGGCTCGTCCATGCGCCGCTCTTTGATCATTGGCTCAGCGCTCCGGAGGCCGAACGTGTGTATTGGAGCGATTTTCTTTTGGGCGAAATGAAATTTGTGCTGATCGTCAGCCTTTTCTTTTTGATCTTAGGGCTTTTTGAAAAAAAGGCGATCTCGCGGCGCCTGCTGTGGGGCCTGCTCTTTGTGATCACGTTGGGAGACCTGCTTGCGTTCAATGCGCGTTTTGATAATGTCGTGGCACCGACACCGCACGGCCAGGCGTTTTATCCGGCGGCAGCGCCGTACCGCGATATGGGCGCCGCACTTAAAAAAAGTTTGGACCTCGTGAACTACCGCGCGCACATGCTGGATGAAGTGGGGTTGAATGCCAACAAAAATCTGATCTTCGGGGTGCCGAGTTATTCCGGGATCATGGGGCATATGCCGAAACGCTTTTCCAGTTTTATCATCAATTTTGGGTACCCGCGGGAGACCGTGCTCATTTATCCGTCGGAGGCGAGCCGTCAGGAACGGTTTTTGGATCTATCGGCGGTGCGGTATGTTTTTACAGAAAAAGAAAAAGCCGGCGAACGCCCGACGGCGTTGGCGCGTTTGAATTTGCTGTACGATTATCAGGTCATCAACGATGAGCCGAAATTGTTGGAAGAACTCAAAAAAGAAACATTCAACCCGAAGACCACGGTTTTGCTTTCTCAGGATCCGCAGTGGCCGGTGAGTTCCGGAGAAAGACGGTCCGCGGATGCCGTGCCGATTGCAACCGCCGGGACGGATGCCGTTACGGCCGAGGTTTCGGTCCCGCGTTCCGCGTTGCTGCTTTTTGCCGAATCCTATGACCGGGGCTGGCAGGCGTTTATTGACGACAAGCCCGCTCCCGTGTATCCGGCGAATTACAATTTTATGGCCTGTCCTATCAGCGCCGGGCAGCATAAGGTCACTTTCAAATTCTTGCCGCCGCTTTTCTTTTTATCCCTGAAGCTCTCTCTGGTAGGGGGCATCCTCCTTTTGATCCTGTCCGGGTATTGTTTCTTGCTGAGCCAACCTAAGAAATCATAGCCATTCCGCAGGCCGCAAGCTAACAGTTTTATTTATTAATTAATAAAAAACTGTTACAATGGCTACGTTTATTAATCTTAATACTTATACTATTTATGAAAAAATACCTTGTCGGCACCTGCGCGTTCAATGAGGGTGAGAAGATCAAACGCGTCCTTCAGAAATACAATAATTATCAACTTTATGATGTCTTTGTGATCGATGACGGCTCGACCGATCATGCCCTGGAGAGTTTTCCTTTGGGAAATTCCATCACCCTGCTGCGCCATGGAAAAAAAATGGGTGCGGGGTATTGCGTGCGGGAGATGCTGGATTACGCCAAGGCGAAAGGGTATGAGGCGGTCTTTTTTATTTCAGGGAACGATAAGGATGAACCCACCGATGTCGAGCGGCTCAGGAACGCTATCGAGCAAGGCCATGATTTTGTGCAGGGCTCGCGCTATCAGCCCGGCGGTGGACACGGCAATATGCCGCTGTACCGCAAGATCTCCACGCGGATGATCCATCCGGTGTTCTTTTCGCTGATCACCGGGCGGCGGATCACGGACAGCACCAATGGCTTTCGGGCGGTGCGGGTTTCGCTCTTGAACGATCCACGCCTCAATTTGCATCAGGAATGGCTGGAACAATACGAGTTGGAGCCGTATTTATTTTATAAAGCGATCAAGCTGGGTTACAAGGTCACGGAAGTGCCGGTCACCAAGATCTATCCGTCGAAAAAAGAGGGTTATACCAAGATGAAACCTTTCAGCGGCTGGTGGAGCATTTTGCGCCCGCTGGTTTTCTTGGGCCTGGGAATTAAGAAATGAACCGGTTCTTTGAGAAAAAATGGGAAAAGGGAGTTATCGCATTACTGTTGGGATTGGCCGGGCTCGGCGTTGTGTTCCGCTTTTGGAATATCGCGCAAAATAATTTTTTTCTTTACGATGAGGGATTATATCTTAATTACAATCTGACATTATTGCGGTTTATCGACGGGCATCATTTTACCGGGTTCCAAGATTATTGGGATGCGTTTTATGCCCTGATCCGTTTTGCGCTGAATAGCGGCAAGGCCTTGTGGTTCGTTCTCGTTGATTCCCGCGCTTTTTGGGGTCTGCTGGAGGTGTGGTCTTTCCCGCGGATCGTTTCGGCGTTGGCCGGGTCCTTGACGCTTTGGGGTGTTTATCTTTTTGCCAAACGTTTTTATAATTCCCGTTGGGTGGGGCTTTTGAGTGTCGTCACCTTGGCGCTTTTGCCCAGCCATATTTTTTATTCCCGCCTGGCTTTTCAAGAAGCGCTGTGCACGTTCTTTTTTGTCTGGGGCATTTATTTCTATGTTTTCCCCCGGAAGTTCGGCTGGCGCACGTTTCTCTCCGCCTTTTTTTTCGTGTGTGTTTATTTCACCAACTACCGGTTGATCATTGCCCCGGCCTTGATCGGATTTGTTGAACTGTACACAAGCCTGGCCGAAAGGGAAAAATTCAATCTTCGCAAGTATGTCTGGCATACGCTGATGTTCTTCTGCGGGGTTTTTTTGATCGGGGATATCAATGACGGCAGCAATACCCGCACCACCTTCAGCTGGATGTTCCATCAGGCGAATATGGCCGAGGGGAAGTTTGAGATCTTCAATTTATTGTCTTACCCGTATTATGTTTTCCGGCTGGACAGTGTCTTTGCGGGGTTATTATTTTTTGGGAACATTTACTTTTTGCTGCGCCGGGAATGGCGCAAGGCGCTGCCGTTTCTTTTGATGGCGGTCATGATGGCGATCTTTTCTCTCCCTTATGAGAAAGGGGCGCGGTATATCTGTGTGGGTCTGCCGTTTTTGGCCGTTGCCATCGGCGCGCTGCTCTATTCTTTATTTCAGGGGAGGCAGGAGGCACGTTCTCGTTGGATGGTCGTTGGACTCACGGCCGTGCTCTGGCTGAGCTTTATCCCTAAGGTTTGGGGAATTGTCTCGGCTTATTCGGATTACGAGCGTTCCGTGAAACTCATTAAGAAAAATGATCCCCGGGCGAAAGTGATCTCGACCCAGCCGCAGGTGCAAAATCTTTTTGTGCCGCAGGCGTTGGATGTGGTTTCGGTGCGGAAAAATGTCGAAGATATCCTGACCTTATATGCGCAGGGGTATCACTACCTGGTCATTGATCCGCAGGCCTATGTGTCTTATACCGAGAGCGACCGGCGTTTTGTTCCGCCGCTTTTACCGTACATGGAATTTGTCACCGCCCGCATAAGGCCGCTGAAAACGTTCGAACATTTTAACGAGGCGATCTTTGAGCGCTTTGTCTTTGAACACAATGAAAACCTGCGTCATTCGCTTAAATTTTTGAGCGAGAACAACGAACGTTACCGCACCCTGCGGATCTATCCTTTAAAGCCGCTCGTCGAGATCCTCGCGCAATACGGTTTGAAGGAAAAGCCATGAGCCTTGTCAAAACCTTGCCGTTGGAACAGGCCCTCAATTCTTTAAAGCTTCCCGAGCTGCAGCGCAATCTTTTTTCTTCCCCGCAATGGCTGCAGGTGGTCCGCCGCACGTACAATACGCCGATTTTTATTAAATATATTGAACGCAACGGAGCGATCGAAAGCTATGTCATCTATTCCATTGTCAAAAATTTTTTGGAATGGAAGATTTGTATTTGCTCGTATTGCGATTATTGCGATTGCTATGTGAAGGATGCCGCGGATTGGCAGGCGTTTTTGGAGGACTTAAAGCGCGAATACCCGACGTACCGTATCGCGGTGCGGAATCTGCGGGACAGTATCATCCGGGACAGCGGGCTTTTGCAGGTCTTGAGCCAGGAACGGTTCCATCTTTTGGACGTTAGCAATCCTCTGGACGTGGTCTGGAAAAAAACACACGATTCGTTCCGGGCGGCGGTCAAGCAATCCGAGCGCGCGGGGGTCAAAGTGGTGCGTTGCGATAAAAGCGGT
>MHGP01000002.1:2890-5535 GCA_001805615.1 Omnitrophica WOR_2 bacterium RIFCSPHIGHO2_02_FULL_48_11 | reverse complement strand
TTATTCACTTATCCCGTATTGCAAGCTGCTGATATTTTGATGTATGATGCGGATTTAGTGCCGGTAGGCGAAGATCAGCGACAGCACATCGAATTGACCCGTGATATCGCGCGTAAGTTTAACCAGCGCTTCGGGCAGACATTTGTTGAGCCGGCGTTTTATGAAGGTGAACGACCGCTGAAAATTATGGGGCTTCAGAACCCTGGAGCAAAAATGTCTAAATCAGACGATAATGCAGCTCTGAATACGATTGGCATATTTGATCAGCCAGATACAATTCGTCAGGCGATTAGTCGCGCAGTGACTGATTCCGAGGGATCCGTGCGCTTTGATGAAGCGTCGCGGCCAGGTATCTCGAACTTGTTAACGATATTTTCGCTCATTGCCGAGCGAACTATCCCTGATCTTGAATCAGCGTACGCCGGAAAAAATTATGGCGAATTTAAGAGCGACCTTGCTGATGCAATCATCGAAACGCTCACACCGCTACGCGAACAGTACAAAAAGCTCGCTGGTAATCCAGCAACCGTTCAAGAATATTTCATGCAAGGCGCAAAGCGCGCTTCTTCTCTTGCGGAAACAAAAATGACCCAAGTATATGGGCTGGTTGGGCTGAACTAACCGTGTCATCTTGTGTTAATGAATTTGTTCGCGAGAGTTCATGTTCAGTATGTTACATTGATATTATTATGACAACGTCCGTTGAGACACCACTGACAAAAGAATATTTTGCAACGTTTATGGGGAAGTTTGTCGAAACGTTGGTCGTTCGCTTTGATGCAATTGACCAGCGATTCGACAGGATTGAGCTACGTTTAGACGAACACGACAAGCGATTCGATCGTATAGAGACGCGGCTCGATGCCATAGAAACACGACTTGGCGAGCATGATAAACGATTTGATCAGATTGATGCACACTTCAACTCAATTGAAGCGCAACTCGACAAACACAGTAAACGATTTGACGCAATAGACCGACGTTTTGATGCCATAAAAGCAGATCTAGTCGATCACGACAAGAGGTTCGATAAGTTAGAAGCCCGTCTTATTAGGCACGATAAACGATTCGAGAAATTGTATGAACGCTTTGATAATCTCGACGTTTCAATTGCCGGGATTCGAACCCAAGTGGCATACAATAGTGCCCAGCTACACGAATTCGGTATCCAAGTACATGTCGTGCGAGACGAGGCGCCGCCGAAACGAAAACGAAAGGCCGCTATCTAATTCAGATCACTCACGAAGGACCAATGTACTTCGAGATAAGTGTTTTGATGTACTCAATTTTTTCGTCAACAAACGCTTTGTCCGGTCCTTCAATAGTGAGTCGCAAAACAGGGGTTGTATTCGACAATCGTAGATTGAACCACCAATCTGGATAGTCTACGCTCACGCCATCAATGAACGACAGGGAACCATCAGAGAAAGTCTTTTGTAATGACTGCTTCAGAGTTTCCGACGACAGTGGTCGCGCCAATGTCATGCTAATCTCAAACGGCTTGTAGTATTTTCGGAACGGCTGCGCGAGTTCTGATAGCTTCTTGCCAGTTTTCGTCATAATGCCAAGGAGTTTTAGGCCGTTAAATAGCCCATCGTCGCGTGCGTTATTTTCTGCCCACATGATGTGGCCAGTCCACTCGCCACCGATAAATCCGCCGTGCTTAATTAATGCGTCTTTGTAATAAGTATTGCCAACGGGCAATTTTTTTGTAATGCCGCCCGCTGCCTTTATCTCCTCGATAACTGCACGAGAAAACCGCAAGTCATGATATATTATCGGCTCTATGTCCGCATCACTTTTTTCCTTCCCACGATTTGCCAAAAAATCAAGTGCATAGATGCCTGTCATGATTTCGGGCGATACGATCTGACCTGTTTCGTCAACTGCGATACACCTATCGGCGTCGCCATCGAAAAACAAACCGACATCAGCTCCATCTCTCTTTACTGCTGTGATTAAATCTTTAAAATTGTCTTCGTTGTGATTGTCGGGAATGTGATGTGGGAAGTTGCCGTCGCTTTCCGGATACAGAGCGGTATAGCTGATCGGCAAGGACTTCAATAACGGGTCGGCAGAAATGGCTCCCACACCATTCCCGTAGTCTGCAACAACTTGTAATCCCTTGATTGTTCCCGCATGCGTGATTAATTCTTCACGATAATCAGTCATTATATCGTTCAGAATGACTTTGCCGGGTTGCGCCGCTGGCTTGAAAGCATAATTCTCAACCATATTTTTTATCTCGCTCAAGCCATCTGCAGCGGACAGTTGTTGAACGCCAGATATGACTCCAGTAATTCGACGAAATAACTTAAACGCGTTATATTCAGGTGGATTATGGGATGCGCTAATCATGACGCCGCATGGAGCCCCGAGGTAATACAATGCATATGACGTCATGGGGGTTGTACATACGCCTATATCAATGACATCAATGCCTGACTTGGTGAGTCCCTGAAGCAACGCTTGATGAAGCGATGGCGATGATGTTCTCCCGTCTCGCCCTACGACAACTGGCCCCTTATTACCAAGATACATTGACAGTGCGTGGCCGAGCTTGACTGCTAAATCTTCGTTTATCTGACTAGGATATAAGCCGCGAATGTCGTATCCTCGAAAAACATCGAGTTCAAGTGGCATGA
>MHGP01000002.1:531-2816 GCA_001805615.1 Omnitrophica WOR_2 bacterium RIFCSPHIGHO2_02_FULL_48_11 | reverse complement strand
TTGACGCGTGGGGTAAATTTCAATAACCGTTGCATTTTCGTTATATCGGCATTTGTCTCCGGCACGTAATTTTTAATCGGATTGCCAATATATTGCGGCTGAATCGATGTGCCTAATTGCGTATTAATCGCCTCGATGACCTCATTAAAGCTGTAATTCGTCGCCGTGCCGAGATTAATGATTTCATAGTCGAGCTTTGTTTGCATGGCAAGCCAGAATCCTTCAACAATGTCGGTCACAAAGGTAAAATCGCGACGCTGCGAGCCATCGCCATATACAACCGGCGCATGTCCTTGCTCCATTTCCCACAAAAATTGACTGATAATATTGGCAAACCGGCCCTTGTGCTTTTCGTGCGGGCCGTACACGCTGAAAAAGCGCATGCCAGTAGAACGAACGCCATGAAGCTTGTTGTATAACAATGCCAGGCGCTCACACGCAAGCCGCGCCTCAGTATAAAAATCGGTAACGTCAATGACCGCGTCCTCCCGATGCGGTGGCTTTACCCCGTTATATACCGACGACGAAGATGCCCACACCACCGGGGCCTTGTGCTTTCGTGCTAATTCTAAAATCTGAATCATGCCGTTGAGTACCTTACCTACAAGCAGCGGATTCTCTTTATACATCGGGGACGAAGAGTAAATGCCGAGGTGATAGATTTGGTCAATGTGTTTGCAGGTTGATGGCAGCGCCACGCGATCCAGCTCCTCGACAGCTCCCTCAACGATTGTAACCTGCTTCGCAACGTGCTTGAGATTATTTCGATGCCCGGTATGGAAATTATCGACAACGGTTATTGCGGCATCAGGATGCTTTTTGACCAGTAGCTCAACTAAATTCGATCCGATAAATCCGGCGCCGCCGGTGACAAGAATATTCATGCAGTTAACGCTACGCTATTCATTATCGTCAAACCCGTTTAACTGGTGATACTGGTCAACGGTGCCAATATCAATCCACTTGTCTTTAAATGTATAGCCATGTACCCGTTTTTTATCTCGCAGGAGTTGCGGAATGACATGGTCAGTCAGGTTAATTGCCTCTGTTGGGTTCTTGGGAATATATGCAAACAGCTCGGGTTCAGCAACAAAAATCATCGTTCCCGCGTTATATCGGTGAATCGGTTTCTCGACGAATGTCTTTATCGCGCCCTCGTCATCCAACTCATACACGCCCCATGGAATTTGGTGTTGCTCTTGGAATAATGCTGGGGTTAATATACTTTTCTTAGATTTATGAAAATCAACAAGGTCGCCGAGATTTAGATCAGTCAAGTTGTCGCCACCAACAATCAAAAATGTTTCGTCTAAAATATCGCGTAACGGCGAAAGGCACCCCGCAGTTCCCAGCGGCTGTGTCTCTTCGACGAAGTGAAGCTTCACCCCAAGATCGTCGCGGTTCTCGAAATAATTGCGGATCAAGTGTCCGAGATGGCCAGTAGAAATATATGCCTCGGTTACGTCATGGCCCCGCAGATATTCGATAATATGTTCGATAATTGGCTTGTCCTTGTACGGTAGCAGCGGCTTTGGCACAACGTGCGTATACGGTCGCAAACGAGTACCCTTACCACCGGCCAGAATAACGGCTTTCATATTGATGATATCGTAGCATGACTAAACGACAAAGTTAATATAGTGATGCCAGTATTCGTATAGTTTTGCGGTGCTGATCAAATCTCGCGCGTTATATCGCGCAATGTCTTCGTGTTTGCCGGCGTAAAATAGTTTTGTTATCTGCTCGCCCGAAATCTCATCTGCCTTTGGGCTGGCAATACCGAATGCCCGCGCAGCCAAATGAAGCGAGCAGCGATAGAATGCCGCATTATAGAAACGAAGCTGGTCGAGTAAGTCGATATGATGGGGCGGCGACTGTCGAGTTGACAAATACCGCTGTCCCATTAGGTCAATGGATGGCTGCACCTCGCGCACCCCTGATCGAACCATAATATAGGGGATATCAAACCCGCGCCCGTTAAACGTCACAATATGACTATAATTCCGCACGCCGGCCCAAAATCGCTCGAGCATTGCCCGCTCTTCCATCGGTGTAAACGTGCTATTGCCTTCTTTAAACTCTTCAATTGTTTTCCCTGTATGCTCACCGGGATCGAAATACACCTTCGCTATATTCTTTTCAACATCATACACGCCGAGGGTAATAATTGAGCCCAATAACGGCGACAGCGCCATTGTTTTCTCAATTTCAGCTTCATAGACTTCTGTGTCTTTTGGATCAGTTTTTACGGTTTTGAGCACTTCCTTTTGCGTCAATTCGTCAAG
>MHGP01000002.1:283-448 GCA_001805615.1 Omnitrophica WOR_2 bacterium RIFCSPHIGHO2_02_FULL_48_11 | reverse complement strand
GTCTGATGCTAAACCATACTCTCTGATGGTATCATCCGGGATCGGAATCGGTTTTCCTGGTTCCGTTTTCCCGGGATATCGCCACGCGCTGATTATTTTAATCCGTTTCTGCGGCGCGAGTGAAATAACTTTATTCGCCAGCTTGAGTGAGGTCGGTTTTGTCTG
>MHGP01000002.1:0-264 GCA_001805615.1 Omnitrophica WOR_2 bacterium RIFCSPHIGHO2_02_FULL_48_11 | reverse complement strand
CAAATTTCATAGCGATGCTTACGACTCCCCGACGTGCGCATGGATGCGAACAATCCCTCGACAATCGCCTCCTCGCGTCGCTCCGGATGATCAATAATACTACGAATTTTGCTCGACGATAACTGATAGTGCCGAACTTTATGCTTGGCATGCTCGGTCCACACTAACCGGTTCGTATCTTTGATCTCGTTCATAGTTGTTCGAATAGCTTTGATCGGCGTGCCAACCCGTATCTATCACAACCTGGCATGCTGCTTCACAACG
>MHGP01000001.1 GCA_001805615.1 Omnitrophica WOR_2 bacterium RIFCSPHIGHO2_02_FULL_48_11 | reverse complement strand
CGCTCGTGCCAAAGGGCGATATTTTCAAACGCCGCCTGGGCGTTGGCCCGCAATAAACGCGAAAGACCGGAGATACGCTCGCAGGTGACCGGGTTTCTTTTGTGCGGCATCGCCGAAGAACCAATTTGTCCTTTAAAGAACGGCTCTTCGACTTCCAAAACTTCCGTCTTTTGCAGCAAACGGATCTCAGTGGCAAATTTATTTAACGTAGAACCGATCAACGCCAGCGTTGTGACAAAATGACAATGATGATCGCGCTGGATGACCTGGGTCGCGACATTGGCCGGCTTGAGATTCAATTTTTCGCAGACATATTCTTCGACGTGCGGATCGATATTGGCGTACGTTCCCACCGCGCCGGAGAGTTTTCCGATGCGCATACTTTCCCGGGCTTGTTCCATACGCGCTAAATTGCGCTGTGTCTCATCATACCAGACCGCCAATTTCAACCCGAAGGTTGTCGGCTCGGCATGTACCCCGTGCGTGCGGGCAATGCAATTGGTATCCTTGTATTTTTTCGCTTTATCTTTGAGGACCGCCAATAATTTCTTCAGATCGGCGATCAGGATATCGCTGGCTTCCACACATTGCACAGACAACGCCGTATCCAAAAGATCCGAAGAGGTCAAACCCATATGCAGGTAGCGCGCTTCGGGCCCGATATTCTGCCCGACATTATTAATGAACGCCACCACATCGTGCTTGGTCTTTTCTTCCAATCTCTTGATCTCTTCGATATCGAATTTGGCATTTTTGCGAATTTTTTCGAGGGCCGGCTTAGGGATGATTCCCAATTTGCACATGGCCTCGCAGGCAAGGATCTCGATCCTGAGCATGATCTCAAACTTATGCTCATCGGACCAGATGCGCCCCATTTTGGAGAGTGTATAACGTTCAATCATGGCTGCTCCTTTTCTTTGCTCCGAATCAGCTGACTTATTGCCTCGCTGTGGCGGATTATCTGACGAAGAAAAATGTCGTTTTGAACTTGGCTAGTATATCAAATTATATTTTTTCGGTCAAACAAAATTAAAAAATAACGCGGTTTTTTTACCCCACCTAACCCCTTGCAAGCTATAAAGATACACCTCTATCCCAAAGTCAGCCTGCCTCCCAAAAAATATCCATAAACTATTGCTATAGCTAACTTTATGATAAATTATGTCGCTACCGACAGCCGGCAAACCCCCCTGGAACCCCTTCCCAATTGACCGTTATTTTTCAAAAATCAGCCCCTTTATGATATTTATAAAAAAATTCAACCCGGCCCGTCCTCGGCACAATTTTATGCCTGGGAAGCGCTTAAGCGTCCTTTTCCATTTGGACGCCCAAAAGATGCAAAATTGATTTGAATCGCTCAGGCTTGTGTGATACCATAGCCGTCATGCTTGAGCAGTTAAAGAAAAAAATTGACGCCAGTCTCGCTAATTTCCTCGAAAAAGTCAAACGCGAGTACAAATTACACCTCGTCAACCCCATCCTTTATGAAAGCATCAAAGAATTTTCACTGCGGGAAGGAAAACGCATCCGGCCGCTGCTTTTGATCCTCAGTTACAAAGGTTATTCCCCGAAAAGCGTTAAGCTCACCAAATCTTTTTACAACGCCGCAACCTGTATCGAGCTGCTGCACAATTTTATGCTGATCCACGACGATATTATTGACCGTTCCAATCTCCGCCGCGGCAAACCGACACTGCACCGGCTGCTCGGCAAGGCCGTCAAGACCCATGACCAGGAAAAGCTCGGCTATGATCTAAGTATTATCGCCGGCGACATCGTCTATGCCCTGGCCATCGACGCCTTCTTATCGATCCAGGAACCGTCGCAGCGCAAAGAGCAGGCCCTGAAATATTTTATCCAGACCGCCACCTTCACCGCGATGGGAGAATTCATCGACACCCTGCACGGCGTGGAAAAAGTCAGCCGCATCAAAGAAGCCGATGTGCTTTTGAATTACACTCTCAAGACGGCACGCTATACGTTTGATTGTCCGCTGGTGGTGGGTGCGATGCTGGCCGGCGCCGACCAACGGGATATTAAAAAACTTTCCGCGATCGGCCTCAAAATCGGGCAGGCGTTCCAAATTCAGGATGATATTCTGGGGATCTTCGATTCGCAAAAAAATATCGGCAAATCAATCCTCAGTGATTTGGCCGAATCAAAGAAAACGCTGCTCGTTTGTCACGCGTATCGAAAATTATCACCGCACAAACGGAAAATATTTTTGCAATATTTTTCAAAACCGAAGAAGACCTATGCGGATCTGGTGGCGGTGCGCAAGATATTCATTCAGTCAGGCAGTCTCGTCTACAGTTTGGAAGAAATCCAAAAACGCTTAACGCAGGCGCAGACGATGATGCAGGCCCTGAAGATCAAGCCGCCCTATAAATCCCTCATCGAGAAAAGCCTGCTCTCTCCCTTCAAGCACAGCGAGTCCATCGCCCAGACCTACGGCATAAAAATATAATTTCTGAATTGGCGTAAATCAAACTACTGTTTCAACCCCTCTGCCGCTTGCATCAAATCTTTCAATTCCTGGTGATGCGGCTCAATCGTTAAGGCTTTTTGCCAAACAGCGATCGCCGCATCGAAGCGGTCCAAATTTCCCAACAATTTGCCCAACTCCACATATGCGGGAACATACCGCGGCGCTAGCCGAACAGCTTTTTGATAAAGCTGTATCGCCGGCTTATGAAAATTTCCCTGGGCCAGAAAACTACCGGCGCTGGTGAGGATGACCGGATCTTTAACACGAGCCAGCATTTTCTCAGCGGCAGCGACCGCGGCAGCGGTTTTCCCCTCGCTCAAAGACAACCGCAGCACGGCATAAAGGCTGTTCCCGTCGTGCGGGAAGATCTCTTGGATCTCGGTATAGCGGCGCAAGGCCTCGGCCGTATGTCCTTCCCGCTCGTTTATTCCGGCCAAATTCAAACGCGGCTCCAGCAATTCCGGACTGACTTCCGTGGCTTTCTGAAACGCCAGCTGCGCATTAGGAAGATCGTTTTGTTTTAAGGAAACGATCCCTAAATTATTCCAGGCCCGGCCATAACCGGGAACGATCGTGACCGCTCTTTTAAAATATCCCGCCGCCCGGGCAAAGTCGCCCTGCTGAAGATAAACCAGGCCAAAATTATTATACGTCGCCGCATTGTACGGATCGCGCTCGTGCGCCTTTTGCAAATTTGCCAGCGCCTGCGCATAATCTCCGCGGCTGATATAGACGGCGGCAAGATTGTCATAAGGCCGGGCCTTCGCCGGGGATTTTTTGATCGTATCTTGCCAAAAAAGGATTTCATCGTTCCAGACCGCGTTGCGCTGATACGTCAAACACGCCAAGAGTAAAACAATGCCGCTTAAGGCCCATGCGGCGTGCTGTTTATTTTGCATCATGGTATAAAATATCACGGGAAGAAGGCAGGCGAACCCAAAAAACGGCAAATACAAACGGTGCTCAAAGATCACATGCGGGATCGGAACAATGCTGGACTCCACGGAAAGCGTGATAAAAAACATGAAGATCCCCCATGCCACAAGCGGCTGACGGCGCAGCATCTTGACCGCCGCGCCCAAGAGCAGCAAAAGAAACCCGGCGCTTAAAAGTGTCGGTCCTTCCCACAAGCTGTGCGACAGCGGATAATCATAATCCAGATTTTGATTGATCGGCAGAAACAGCAAGCGAATGTACGTCACCACCACCCGCAGCTGCGTCAAAAAATAATTGCCGCTGGTGATGATGTCGGAGGCGTGCGACTCTGAAACGAATTTCTGCCCCAAAACCGCGCCGACATTAAAAGAGTAAGCCGCCGGGATGATCAGCGCCGCGGCAAAGACCAAGAGGATAGCCATTCCGGCCCATATTTTTTTCTCTTTTGTATGGCGCGGCTCTTTAAAAAATAAAACCTCCGCGAGCAGCATGCTGAACGGCAAGGTAACAACGTGCTCTTTCGTCAGCATTCCCAAAACCGCGGCCGCGCCTGCCCCTGCAAGACAGGCAACCGCATCTTTTCCCGGCAGCAGCCTTCCTCTTATATATAAGGCCAGCGCGGCCAGATAGAACAAAGCAGAAAGTGACGAATACCGCTGCGTAATATACGTGACCGCCTGCGTCTGCACCGGATGAGCCACAAAGATCAGCGCGCTAAAAAGCGCAATCCATTCTTTATATTCGTCGAGCTTTTCGTTTTTCAAGCGCGGCGTGGCAAAAATCAAAAGCATAAGCCACCATACTGTCAAGGCACTGAGCAAGTGAATGACCAGATTCACCAGATGATACCCAAAAACATTTAATCCGTGAAAATAATAATTGAGGGCAAAGGTGTATGTTCCCACCGGGCGGGCATTATGAAAACCGCGGATGGAATGAAAGTTCTTAAGGCCATAAATCGCGGGATTGTTCTCCATAAAAGATAGATCATCAAATATGAACGGGGCATGGAGGGAATTGGCATAGGCCAGCACTCCGGCAAGAATGATAAGACCGGCGGAAAAATATAAAAAATTCTTTTTATTTAAATCAAACGGGCGCATATTTCTTCCAGGATCAGCCTTCCCTGAGATGTTGCGATTAATCTTCCTTTACTCTCATTCAGAAAACCCTGTGTAATAAAATCCGCGATCTGTTTTTTTCGCACCGGATCGATCCGCACCGCATATTCCTGCTCCAGCGCGGAGGTGTCCACTCCCTCATTCATCCGCAGTCCAAAAAGTAACCGCTCCATGAGACGCTTGTCCGCGAACAAGCACTCCTCACCATCCAGGGGGGATTCCTTACGGTTGATCCTATCCATATAATCCGCCAGGCGCGAAACATTCCACCAGCGCCTTCCCTGCTGATGAGAGTGGGCGCCCACGCCCAAGCCGATATAATCTCCTCCCAGCCAATAATTCCTATTATGCCGAGCTTCTTTTCCCGGTTGAGCAAAATTGCTGATCTCGTACTGTTTTAACCCGAACTGTTCCAAAAGATTCACCACCAAAAGATATTGCTCGGCCAGCTGGTCGTCATCCAGCGTCATTTTTTGAGCATAAAAACGGCTGTTCTCCTCGATCGTTAAACTGTACAAGGAAAGGTGCTGACTTTTGAGATGACAGACCGCCCGGACATCGTCTTCAATGTCTTGCGCAGTTTGTCCCGGGAAAGAAAACATCAGGTCCAGATTGATATTGGAAAAACCGCCCTCCCGCAGGATCTCATAAGCCCGGAGAGCCTGCGCGCGGTCATGACAACGGCCCAAAAATTTTAAATACGCGTCATTCAAAGACTGAAGACCCAGACTGATGCGGTTAAAGCCGAGCTGCCGCAATAATCTCGCCTTCGCCAGATCCATGCCCTCAGGATTGGATTCGATCGTGACCTCGGCCCCCGAGGATAATGGAAAGAAATCATGGAGCATCTCCGCCATTTCCTTCAATTGATCGTTTTCCAAAAAAGTCGGCGTGCCGCCTCCGATGTAAACCGAATCACAGCGCGTTCCTTTCCAGGATTGAGCTTCTTTTCTTAAACAATTCAGGTAATCAGCCGCGCGGTGCCGCTGACCGATGGCAACCACAAAGGAACAGTAGAGACATTTCTTTTCGCAAAAAGGGATATGGATGTAGAGAGAATTCATTTTCCAAAAAAATATCTATAATATTTTCTATCGGATAATTTATTGTACATGATTATTTCTCGAAGAGAAAGAAAAGGGAATTAATTTTTTAAAAATATATAAAAAAAACTTTAAAAAATTTTTGCATATCAATATGATTATGTTATTATGAAAACATAAGAAATAAGAAATTTCTTATCAAGAAAGGAGAAACAACATGGCAACGAAAAAGAAAAAAACAACACGCAAGAAGAAATCAGCCAAAAGAAAGTAGTCTTTTCCAGGCGAACGATATGATCAAAACCCTCTGAGCTTTTGCGGAGGGTTTTGGTTTTTTTATTTCCCCAACCGCGAGCAAAAAAACCTCGCAAATCCTCCCTGAACACTATAAAATGAATAAAAATTTGCAGTTACATCTTTCCAAGCACCCATGCAAAAATTTCTCAAAAATATTCTTTCCTGGAAACTCATTTTTATTGTTCTGGCCTGCCTGGTGCTGGGACGCAACATCCGCTCGTTGGCCAAACTCCACCATAAGATCGTATTCATCAACAAAAATCTCGTCTTCGCCGAACCGGGGAGAGAATTTGCCGATCTGGCAGATGACTTGCAGGGTGTCGAAAAGGTGGGATTCCTCACCGACAAAGACATGTCGCCGGAGAAGAATGACGGCCTTTTCCTGCAGGCCCAATACCGCCTGGCGCCGACCGTCCTGGACCTGGGCAACGCGCAGCATCCGCTGCTTATTTTTGACTGCCAAAATGTTTTAACGGCGTTTGACATGATGAAAGAACTGAATGCCGCACCGCTGCACGTTAATCCTTATTTTAAAATCCTGGCAGAACGGCAATGATGATCCTTCTAGCTTATTTTCTTTCCTTCTTACTCGGCTGCCAGATCGTATCTTTTATCTTAAAAAAATCCCGCGCCCTCACTCCGGGCCTTTACACGGTTATGTCCTTAGGCATCGGGCTGGGCGCTTCTTCCCTTATTACTTTCCTCGCTTTCCTCTGTGCTGACGGTTTTCACCGGTGGGAATTGCTGAAGATCCATCTCTTGCTGATCATTCTATTCTTTCTTCTCAACTTAGATTATTACCGCGGGGGCTTTCGTTCGTTCGACAAAAATTTCATTTCGATTCATACGCTCAAAACCCGCAGCCAAATTATTTTCATCGACATCGTTTGGCTGAGCGGCTTTATTTTTCTGACAAAAATTATTTATACCCTGGCCCGCAGCCATCCTTTCGGCGAATGGGATGCCTGGGCGCTGTGGAATATGAAAACAAAATTTCTCATTTTAGGCGCCGGCTCGTGGGAGAACGTATTTCAATTGCATTGGCATACGCAACCGGATTATCCGCTCTTTATGCCTTTTCTCAATGTCTGGGTTCACGCCTTTTCCCGGGCCCCCCTCGAAGAAATCGCCATCGCCACCGCGGTGTTGTTTACCGTCCTGAACGGCGCGCTCCTCTTTGCCGGGCTCAAACAATACATTCCCCCGCTCGTCGCCGGACTGGCTTCTTTTATCCTGATAACGAACCGCTTTTATTTATTTATGGCGACCGCACAATACGCCGATATTGTCTTAAGTTTTTATCTTTTGTTGAGCTGTGTCATCCTGCTCAAAACTCTGCAGGAGCATAACCCCTCACTGGCTTTGCTTTATGGATTTATCAGCGGATTACTGATGTTCATCAAGAACGAAGGCGTGACGATCGCCGGGCTTTTGCTCGCCCTGAGCCTGGCATATTTGCTTTTGGAAAAATCCTCCGACAAAAAAATACGTTCAAAAATGATATTCAAGATTTTCACAGGGATCATCCTCACTCTTCCCGCCGCTTTGATCCTCAAAACATTTCTCGCGCCCGCCAACCGCGACATTTCTTTCGCCACGCTTAAATTGATCATCCCGCTGTTCAGTTTTGAAAAATGCCTCGCTATCGGCAAGGCTTTTTACTACGCCATGGCCGATCCGACCTGGCAGTATCTCTGGGGACTCCTGCTTGTCATGGCGCTGGCCGGGTTCAAAAAATATTTCTTTAAAGAGACCAAGGTGCTGACCTTGTTTTTTCTTCTCTACGGTATAGCGCTTTTCGTCATTTATCTCACGACGGTCCATTTTGACCTTACCTGGCGGCTCATCAAAACAACTCCGCGAATCCTGCTCTACCTGTTGCCTTCTCTGATATTTTTGAGTTTTTATGTGCACTGGCGGAAAGACGAAACCCCCGGACAGCGCTAAACTATTTTTGGACGTTCCTCTTTGAATCGCTTATAATGAACCCTATGCCGCGACCCATTGTCAAAGAAAGTTTCCTGATCCTCGGTGTTTTACTCGCCCTCCTGGTCGTTTGCTTCTACGATATCGTTTTTTTGGGAAAAACATTTAAGGTCACGACCGCGAACGCGCAGGCCCTGACTTACGGCCCGTACGGCCAGGAAAAAAATAAACCGAAGTTCATTCCCGTCAACGGGACAGATACTTCGGTCCAGGATGAGCCGGTTTATGAATTCATAAAACGTAATCTTAAGAAAAAAATCCTGCCGCTCTGGAATCCTCACCAGGCCTGCGGCTTCCCTTTGATCGGCGAACTCGAGATCGGCATGTTCTTTCCGCTCACTTTTATCATGTATCTCTTTCCGGAATTTTATTCCTGGGATCTCTTGATCCTCAGCCGTTTGTTATTGGGCGGCTTTCTGACCTATTGGTTCATGCGCACCCTGCGGTTGGGAAAAGTCCCGGCCGCCGGCGCGGCGATCATATTCATGCTGAGCGGCCCGATGGTGCTGCTGCAATATTGGACCGTCAACGTCGATCTCTTGACACCCCTGTTGCTCATCTGCCTCGAACGTCTGATCCGTTCTCCAGACCGGCGCAGCGTCGCTTTTTTGGCGACGACGATCACCCTGACTTTCTTGGCGGGCCATCCCGAACATATCTTTTTGGTCAATGTCTATGGCGCGCTCTTTTTCTTTTTCCGCTTCTGGTCATTAAAAAAATTTACTCACTGGCGCACCTACCTTGTTCCGACCATCTCGGCCTATGCGCTGGGGCTCTGCGGGGCCGCGATCGTTCTGTTCCCTTTCTTAAGGAATCTGCCTTCGGAATTCTGGCACGGGCACCCGCCGGGGGTGGGATTGTTGAACGAGGAATTCCGGGAACGGCTGATCACACTCGCCTTGCCTTACTTTTTCCAGCGCGAATCGCTCACCTTTGATTTTACTTTTGCCGGATGGTGGGGCGGCTATCTGGGAACCCTGCCTTTGGCCTTAGCGTTCTTAAGCCTCTTTAATAAGCAACGGCAAGGCCTCAATTACTTTTTCGTCATTTTAGGATTTCTCATCCTCAGCAAAGCGTACAGCTTCTTTTATATCAACTGGATCGGCTATCTGCCGATCTTCAATCTTTGCCGTTACGCCATTCACACGCCGCATCTGGTCGCGTTCACCTTCGCGGTGGCCGCCGGCATGGGCATCCGCACCGTCCTGCTGGGAAGAAATCTTTCCTGGAAAGGGCTTATCTTCAGCGTTCTCTTGGGCGGCATCATCCTAAAACATCTTTTTCGTGAACAGACCGCTCCGTATTTTCCCGTTGCGTTGCAGGCCAGCATCGTCGGATTTTGCCTGCTGATCCTCTTTCAGATCATTCTCTTCATTAAGGACAAAAAATTATTCAACCGGCGATTCTTGTGCTTCTTGCTCCTCTTCAGCATTTCGCATGAATTGTTCCATTATATCTTAAGAGAAAAATCGTTCCGCTTCCGGTCTTTCGGGGAAGTCCCTTACATCGAATTTTTAAAAAAATCGCCGGAACGGAACCGCGCTTACGGCATCTTCTGGAATTTTTATCCGAACACGGCCAGCGGATTTGAACTCGACGACTTGGGGATCTTTTTCGGTCTCATCCCGAAACGTTTCGTGAATTTTGTGGAAGAGCTGATCTCCGACCGAATCTTCGACAACGACCTGCGGCCGCCGGCCTTGCGGACCATCCCCATTATCAAAGGACAGGCTTTTCTCGACATGCTCAACGTCAAATATCTGGTCACGCCGACGACGGAAAAAATGCGCCGGCTGGTGCCGTCTTTCCGCGAAGATCCCGAGGACGGCCAGGCCAAAGTTTATGCCGGCGAGGTCAATATCTATGAACGCACAGGAGCGTTTCCGCGGGCCTACATCGTACACAAGGCCGTCTTTCAACCCGACACGGCTACGGCCTTTATCATCCTCAAAAAAGTACAGTGGCATTTAAGAGAATTGGCCGTTATTAATGACGCGTTGTCCCCTGTCCTTAAGGCCCAGCTCGACGGGGCACCCGTTCAAGACGCCTCCACGGCAGAAATCGCCCACTACTCCGCTAACGCAGTGACCGTGAAGGCCTTCATGGAAAACCCGGGGCTGCTGGTCTTGGGCGATGCCTATCATCCGGATTGGAAAGTTTATGTCGATGGCAAAGCGGATAAAATGTATTTAACGAATTGCCTGATCCGTTCGGTTTTCCTTACGCGGGGCGAGCACGAGGTGAAATTTGTGTTTCTCCCCCTCTCGTTCTATTTAGGGGCCTTCTTAAGCAGCGTTGCGGCGGGGATCGTTATCTTTTTGCTGATGACGAAAAAAAATAGGCCATGACAGCCTGGCCTATTTTTATCGCTTCGCGAATATCCTGGAATTTTCGATTATTTTTTTTTTGATTTATACGCCCGGTACTTGTCCGGCATATGGAACTTTATCCATCCTTCCGAGTATAAACGCAGCCATTCATCGGTGGCCCGTTCCATCCCTATGCTGTAGCCTGCTTTTTGGCTTTCGATCCAGAGATGTTTGTTGATCTCATCAACAACGCGTTTATCCTTTAACAGTTCGCGAATATCTTCGATTCTCATGATGCCTCCCACCCTTTGCTGTTTGTATGGCGAGATTGCTTCTCAAGCCTTGCTTCACAAAGCTCGGCAAGAGAAACAGCCCTTAGGTTATCTGGCCAAATTATAACCTAAAAAAAAACAATTTCAATACCTAATAAAAACTTTTCTTAGTTCCCAAGCCGCCCCCTTCTTATGGACTGCCGGGCCGGGAACAAATATTTGTGCGACACTGAGCCTTAGGTGTTGTTGCTGCCACCGGCCACGTCAGCGGGGCATAAATAAAATTCTTGCACTCCTTCTCTCCGGCGGCCGGGTCGAGACGGCAGGAACAATCAAAGTCGTCGCGGCAATACAGCTCATCTTTAAAATATTCCGTTTCCGGAAAGCGGGAGATCACTTTGCCTGACTTCCCGTCGACTAACAGCGTCACGCCCAAACGGCCGTCATGGGCCACCCCACAGCGTTCGCCCAAGGTATATTTGACGACCCACGCATCCTCGATACAGGTCACCCAATCGCTGTCGCACGGCCGTTCGGCCTTCGCTTCGATGCAACCGGCCCACTTGCGATTTTGTAAAGCATATAGCGCCTGAACCTCGGCCGTTTGCCGAGCGATTTTAAGAGCGTCTGGGGCGCTGAGCGGGCGGAGCGGATTCTGTCCGCATCCTAAAAAAAATAAAGTACCGGAAAACAAAATAAAATGAAAAAAATATTTCTTTCTATTCATAACCCCTAGATGTATTCCTAACTTTTTGTTCGATAGGTAAATTTTGAAACCACGATACCGATCTCATAAAGGACAACCAGCGGGCCGGCCATTAAAAATTGGGATAAAACATCAGGCGGGGTCAGGATGGCACTCACAATGAGGATGATCACCAGGGCATATTTACGTTTTTGGATCAGGAACGCCGGGGTCGCGATGCCGATCTTTGTCAAAAACAAAAGAACCAGCGGCAACTCAAAAACGATGCCAAAGGCAAAGACCATGCTTCCGGTATACGAAATATATTTATTGACGGAGAGCATGGGGACCATGGTGTCGGAGGCAAAACTTAATAAAAATTGCATCGACATGGGGATCATCACCCCGTAGCCAAACGCCACCCCTGCCAAAAAACACACCAGCGACAACGGGCCGAAGATCAGCACATATTTTCTTTCCTGGGCCGTGAGGGCCAGGCAGACAAACCGCCAGATCTGATAAATGATGACCGGAGAGGCCAGGATGATTCCGCCCCAGATGGTCAGAGAGACATGCGCCAGGAAGGCTTCCGAAGGATAGGTGAAGACAACCGCACCGACCGGCTTGATGACGGAGGCCAGGATTCGGTCAACAAAACGGTACACGATACTTGCCGCGAACAAAAACGCGATAATGGATTTTATTAACCTGCCCCGGAATTCTTCCAAATGATCAAAAAACGATAATTCGTTAGATGTGGGGGTCATTATCTTTGGTTATGTTTTTGACATCCTCATTGATGTCCCGGGTCGCTTTTTTAAAACGCTTCAAAAACTCCCCCAGGGCCGTTCCAAGTTCGGGGAGCTTCTTGGCCCCAAACAGCAGCATGATGACCAAACCAATGACTATAATTTCTCCTAAACCGATTCGTCCCATCTTTTAAGCCTCCATTTTGAAACAAATTATTCTTCAGAAGAATCAACCGGGAATGAGAACTCGCCTTTGTCGCGCAATTCTTCGAGGAGCGGGGTCTGGGCCACGTCCCCGGTGGCAATCCTCGGTGTTAAAAAAATCACCAGCTCTGTTTTCTTGACGCTCTGTTCTTGGTTGCGAAAGGCCAGACCCAAAAGAGGCAGGTCGCCTAAAAAAGGGATCTTTTTG